>JAYSYV010000172.1:0-7124 GCA_043727245.1 Chloroflexota bacterium
TGGTAAGCCGGAGCATTGAGGGCGTGCGCAGTCACGGCAAAAATCTCTTTATTGAGCTATCCGGTGGATATACTATTTACAGCCACATGCTGATGTGGGGAAGTTGGCACATCTACGAGCCGGGCGAAGAATGGCGCAAAGCCAAAAAGTTAGCCCGGTTAGTCCTCGAAACGCCCCAAAAGGTCGCCGTTCTCTTTAACGCCCCGCTTTGTGAAGTAATTCCTCCTGAACAACTGGCAAAACACAAGACTTCCGCCCTTGGCCCGGACCCACTTGGGCCGGATTTTGATAAAACCGAGGTTTGGAGGCGCATGCATTTACCGGAGAATTGCGAAAAAGACCTGGGGGAATTGGCGCTCGACCAGACGGTTTTAACCGGCATAGGCAACATCCTCAAATCGGAAATCCTTTTCCAGGCCGGATTACACCCCTTGAAATTGGTCAGCTCGCTTGAAGAAAAGGAATTTGAAGATTTTATCCGCTATAGCCAAATTTTGCTACAAAGCTCCTATGAAAAAGGCATGCGAAATAGTTTTATCCCCGGCTAAATGTGGCCTGAGATTACCAGCTTTGGCTTCGTCTACCGGCGGAAGAACAGCCCCTGCCATCTCTGCGGGACATTGATTGAAATGGTCCGCCAGGGTGAAATGCAGCGGTCTAGCTATTTCTGCCCCACCTGCCAGCCCTTACAGGGTCAAATCATTCCTTTTGAAGCGCGGCTTAAACCCCTGGAACATAAACTTCAACCGCCGCTTACCTCCACCACTGCTTAACTTTAGAGAAAGTAGTTTAGTTCTTTGTAATTTCTTTGTAAATATTTTCCATAAACACAATCTTTTCTTTCTACAACCTGCTAAAATTATAACACTATAGGCAGTTGCTTATCTTAATCTCTATTATTTTGCCAATTTTTAGAAAACGGAAAAATTTTCCAAATTAACACTATCCCGTGTATTTAGCCGAGCTTAGAGGATATAAAGATGGAAGAGTCTAAAGATTTAGCCCCACTTGGCGGAGAAACTGCCCCGACTAAGTCTCCTGTTGCGCCTGAAATTAAGACCCCTGGTAAAGTCACCTCAGCAGCCGACGCGGACGGTTTAGAATCCGTACCAGGCCCGGGTGGAAGTGGTTTAGGACCGGCCACCGGAGCGGGTTCAGCCCTGGGGCGGCCCATAACCCGGCCCCGACCGCGTGTAGCCCCGCGCAAACGCGCCAATCCGTGGGGATGGGTCTTTGTAGTATTAGTGGCGGTTGCCGCCGGAGTGGGTACGTACTATTATATTCGTAGCACCCAGACCAACCCGGCCTTTGTAGGTTCGACCACCGCCGTTAGCTCCCGCTTGCCGGTCAGCGTCGCTATAAGTTCCAGCGGTCAGGTCCAGGCCAACGCCGACCAGAATATAGCCTTTAGCTCTGGCGGCACTATTACCAAGCTCAACAAAAAGCTAGGCGATACGGTCCAGGCGGGCGATGTGCTGGCTGAAATTGATAATTCCGACCTCAATTTCGCCTTACGAAGCGCCCAATCTTCCTATGAGCAGCAGTTAGCCTCTTACAACACTTCTATCACCGGCGCTACCCAGAGCCAACTGGACGTAGCCCAGTCCCAGGTAGACGCAGCCAAAGCCAGTTATAATAAAACCGTCAAAGGTACGGCTACAGCGGAAGATGTTGCCAGCGCCAACGCCTCCATCACCAGCGCCAACGCCTCTCTCGCCACCGCCAACGGCCAGGTTGCTAACGCCAATGCCAATCTTAAAAGCGCCCAGGCTAAACTAGCCCAGGATAGGGCGGGGGCTAGCCCTTCCGATATGTTAACCGCTAATGCCTCAATTGCGGCGGCAGAAGCGTCGTTAGCTAACGCCAAAGCCCAGCAGGCAAAAGTCCTGGCCGGTAGTGACGCAGCCACCATCGCCAGCGCCCAGTCCACCTACGACCAGGCGGTATCTAACCAGCAAAAGACCCTCAGCCAGTTAAACCTGACGATTGCCAGTGACCAATTCGCCAAAGATACGGCCCTGAACGCGCTCAAAGATGCCCAGGATAAGTATCAGACCCAGAAAACCGCTAACCGCAATGGCGATGGTAGCCTGAAATCAAATCTTACCCAGTCCCAAATTGATGCCGAAACAGCCGCTTTACGCTCTATGCAAGACGCTCAAGCAACCTATAATAAATCTGATCTGGTCTTGAATGATGCCAACGTTCAGTTGCAGACTTCCACTCGGACCCTGCAATCGACGATTGATAACGCCAAAGCCCAGCTTGATAAAACTAAGGCTGGCCCGACCCAGGCCGATATTTTGTCGGCAGCTTCGTCAGTATCCTCGGCGCAGTCGGGCCTCGAATCGGCTAAAAAAGCCTTGCTGGCTCTTACACCGACCGCTGCGACTTTGGCGGCAGATGAAGCTTCCGTAGCCTCGGCCCAGCAGTCCATACTGTCGGCCCAGTCCGGTATAGCTTCCTCCCAGTCTGGTATAGCATCCTCCCAGGCCAGTCTGGCTAAATTGCGCGGTGGTACAGCCGATGATATTGTTTCGGCGGAAGCCAGTGTCAAGCAGGCCCAGGCCGCCCTGGATACGTTGAAGGCCGGACCTAAAACCAACGACATCGCCATTGCCAAAGCGCAACTGGCCGTATCCCAGACTAACCTTGACAAAGCTAAAGCGGCCTTGAACATCGCCGTCCTCAAGTCACCGATTAATGGCACGGTCATTTCAAACACTGTCATTACAGGCCAGCTAGTAACGGCATCTACGGTCGTCTATGAAGTAGTAGACCTGAGCAGCCTGCACGTGGATGTAAGCGTTGGTGAAAGCGACATTTCTAAAATTAAAGAAGGCATGCCGGTTGCCCTCAACCTGGATGGTATCGCCAACAAAAGCTTTACCGGGAAAGTGACCTTTATCTCGTCCAAAGCGACTGTCACCAGCAATGTAGTAAACTTTACCGTAACTGTCACCCTGGACCAGGGGGCCACCAATAGCCTGCTAGAATCTTACCCGACCGAGTTTGCCAAGTTGCTCCAGCGCAATAATGCCACCGGCGGGCAGGGCCAGCAGGGCGGACGGCCCGACGCTGCCCAGGGAACCATCACAGGTACGCCCGGCGCGGCTACCCCTCCTGGCGGAACAGCCGGAGCCACCGGCACGCCAGGTGCAAACGCTGGAACCGGAACGAATGCCGGGACCGGAACGGGTGCTCAGTTACCACGCGGCTCTTCGGCAGCGCTGGCAACGGCTACTGGGGTCTGCGGTTACACCCTGAGCGGTAGCACCAGCACCGAACAGCCAAAGATCGGTATGACCGCCAACGTGACTTTCTGCCTTAACCTGAAAGCAGGTGTCCTTTCACTTCCAAACCGGGCTATCAAGACCCATACGGTGAACGGTGTACGGAGCAGTTATGTTACTGTGTTGGTTGATGCTAAAATCAATAAGACCGAAGACCGCAACATTGTTACCGGTCTGACCGGTGACACCTACACCGAAATCACCGGGGGGGATATAAAAGATGGCTACCTGATTGTTCTTAGTACTACGCCTACCAATACCAGTACAACTACAGGCGGCGGCGGTGGTTTTGCAATCCCTGGCGGCGGTGGTGCCGGTGGCCGATAAGCTTACAGCTTACTAATAAAGAAGGTTAAGCTTATGATAAAGGTAACTGATGTTACTAAAACTTACTGGATGGGTGAAATCGAAGTTAATGCTTTACAAGGTGTTACCTTTGAAGTCCAAGATGGCGAAATGGTCGCCATCATGGGGCCTTCCGGGTCCGGCAAGTCTACCCTTATGAATATCCTGGGAGTGCTGGACCAACCCAGCAGCGGCAGTTATCAGATTGATGACGAGGAAGTTGCCACCATGGGCGAAACTCAAATGGCCGAAATTCGCAATCGCAAGATTGGGTTCGTCTTCCAGAGCTTCAATCTGCTGCCACGCCTTAGCGCCCTGGCAAATGTCGAACTGCCGATGCTATATTCGGGGATGTTTGGACGGGGAGAGCGCCACGAACGAGCCGCCGCTGCCCTGGAATCGGTTGGCCTGGGCGACAGGCTCGACCATAAACCAAAAGAACTTTCTGGCGGACAGCAGCAGCGTGTCGCCATTGCCCGCTCGCTGGTAAATGACCCCAGTATTATCCTGGCCGATGAGCCGACCGGGGCTTTGGACTCACATTCGACTGTAGAAGTACTGGGGATTTTCCAAAAACTCAATATCGAGCAGGGCATCACGGTTATTTTCGTAACCCACGAGCAAGAAGTAGCCGACCACTGCCGCCGGATTGTCCGGGTGCGGGACGGTCAGGTCGAAAGCGATAAACAGGTGTTGGGGCAGCGTTGGGTCTACCAATCGCTACCCAACCCTGAAGAACTAGGATTGGTAAAGAGGTAGTATGAATATTGTAGAAAGCTTTAAAATAGCCCTTACCAGCCTGGCTTCCAATAAAATGCGCTCGCTGCTTACTATGCTCGGTATCATCATCGGCGTGGCAGCAGTTATCGCCCTTCAGAGTATTGGTGAGGGCGTAGTTCAAAGCAGCCTCAACAAGCTAACGGCCAACGGCACGAACCTGGTAACAATATCACCTTCGACCCAAACTACGGGTGGCATTGCCCAGAGTACCACTAACGCAAACCTGACTTTGGAAGATGCCCAGGCTATGGACGATCCCAGCCGGATTACCTCGGCCCTGGCGATTGCTCCCGAATTGCGTAGTGGCGGCCAAATAGTCTATGGGACCAAAAACAGTTTCGGTCAGGCAATTGGTACAACGGTTCCTTATCCTGATGTGCGTGACCTGACTATAGCAGAGGGCGATTGGTTTACCGATGTCGATGTTAACCAATCTCACACAGTAGTTGTACTGGGAGCTACGGTCGCGACTAATTTGTTTGCGGGAGATGCCCCCCTCAACAAGGTCATTAAACTTAACCGGACCAATTTTACAGTGGTGGGGGTATTAGCTCCCAAAGGTGGAACCGGGTTTGGTTCCCTCGATGCACAGGTTTACTTGCCTATAACTACCGTCCAACAAAAACTGGCCGGTAATCGTCAGCAAGGGCTTTCCGGAACAGGTAAAACCATCAACTCTATCGTTGCTAAAGCCAGTACCCCGAACGATGTAGATAAGTTAATCAGCCAGATGACCGACGTATTGCGGGAACGCCATAAAATCAGTGGTGGTCAGCCCGACGATTTTACGGTCGTAAATCAGCAAGACCTTTTGCAAACGGCCAAAGACCAGGCCGCAACTTACACCATCTTCCTGCTGGTTATCGCGTCCATCTCGCTCTTTGTGGGTGGTATCGGCATTATGAATATTATGCTGGTAACTGTCACCGAGCGTACCCGTGAAATTGGTATTCGCAAAGCTATCGGGGCCAAACCCTCCGACATTCTGATCCAGTTCATGATAGAAAGCATCAGTATTTGCTTTGTGGGTGGCCTGATTGGCGTAGTGGTAGGAGTAATCTCCTCGCTTATCGTGGGTAAAACTGTCCCAAGTTTGCCGACCCTGTTAAGCCCTTCGGTAATCGTTATCGCGGTAGGTTTTGCGGTGGCAGTCGGTCTATTCTTTGGAATTTACCCGGCCCGGCGGGCTAGCAAGCTCAACCCGATTGATGCCCTCCGCTACGACTAACCCCCATAGTAGTTGTGTAGAAAATTAAAAGAGGCCATTGGAATTTGCGTTTTAACTGCAAATTCCAATGGCCTCTTTATCTTCTTGTGAATACTTGCTACTGAACGCCAGTCACCGAAAACTGCCTGGCCCGCTGGTAAGTGGCGGCAACCTCGGCTTTTTCAGCTTCGGTGAGCGGCAGGCGAGGGGCGCGAGTTTCCCCGACCGGCTTACCGGCCAATTCAAAGGCGTACTTGATGGCCTGGACAAAGCGCGGTGTAGCGTCGTAGCGGAAGAACGGCAGCAAATCCCGGTAGAGCGGCCACGCTTCTTCTAACTGCCCGGCCATCGCCAGTTCGTAAAGCACCGCACTCTCGCGAGGCAACACATTGGTCAGCCCGGCAATCCAGCCGGTAGCCCCGGCCAGGAAACTTTCCAGGGCCAGGTCGTCCGTACCGGCCAGCACTTCCAGGTTAGTTTCGTCCAGGATAGCCGAAATACGCCGCACATCGCCCGAAAACTCCTTGACCGCCACCAGATTAGGGATATGTTTCATTTCCGCCAGCAAGTCCGGTGTCAGGTCGCTGGAAGTATCAAAGGGGTTATTGTAAGCGATAATCGGCAGGCCGCCCTCCGAAAGCGCTTCATACCAGGCAATAACCTCGCGGCGATTGGGCCGGTAATTGATCGGCGGCAGCAGCATAACCCCTTCTGCCCCGGCCTCTTTGGCATGTTGAATCCAGCCCAATGCTTTGGCGGTTGAAGGGGCCGCCGCGCCCACCACCACCGGCACGCGCCCGTCTGCCACCTCGATAATAGTCTCGACCACCTGCGCCCGCTCCTGGTCAGTCAGGGCAGCATATTCGCCGCAGGAACCGGTCGGAACCAACCCGTGCATCCCTTCACTAATCAACCAATCAATATGCTCGCGCAGCCGGGGGAAATCAATCGAACTATCCGGCTTAAATGGGGTAATCACCGCCACGTATATACCTGGAAATCTTGCCATTTTCACATCTCCTTTAATTAAGGTCAGGCTTGGACCACCCCAAAGGGTTTCACTTAGCAACAAATTAATCCTACTAAAAGTAAACCCTTTTTACCACTTATTTCGTTCTATAGCAACTGGCAGCTTTCAAGTGAAGTCAAAGTAATAATCTTCTTTACAGGGTCAGGCGAGAGGACTTTATCAAATAGACCTTATGACGATTTGCACTGATTAGATAATCTGTAAACATTTGAAAAAATATAATCTGAAACCCGCCTGGGAAACAGTCAAGCCTATTGCAAATCCTGAATGAATATGTTAATTTTACTTTTCTACAAAGGACTAAATATGAATACTAAAGGTTACATATGCCCGATTTAGCCGCCTCTAAGTCGAAAGAATCTCAAACAGCCAGGGTCTACAACATACCTTCCTCTTACCGCTGGATAGGGGCAATAGTAATGTTGGTTTGCAGCTTCTTTATTCCGGTTATTTTAGTCATCGCCCTGGC
>JAYSYV010000173.1:0-7117 GCA_043727245.1 Chloroflexota bacterium
TAACGGGTGGCCGCCGGTTTTCCGGCATAGAAATCCTCGTTGTAATAGGCCAGGGTCGTGGCCCCTTCCAGTTCAATAACATCACTCCACAGGTTACAACGGTAGTTCACCTGGCCTTCCATTTCGATTTGCTTGAATTGCTCCGGTGGGTATGGATCGAATTCGTCTACTCGCAGACCGAGCATTTTGCGGAAGGGAGCCGGGTAGCCGTTCAACCGGATATGGTCGTTCTCGTCCACGATGCCGCTAAAGAAGGACATTACAACCGTCCCGCCGTTTTCGACAAATTGCTCCAACCGAGCCGCCGGTTCGTCCCGGACCATGTATAAATTTGGAACAAGTATTACCCGGTATTTTGAGAAATCACCTTCAGGACGGACGAAATCAACCGAGATATTGCGGCGGAATAGCGGCTCATAATAAGCTTTTAGCTGGTTGAGTTGCTTGATGTCGCCGGAAGGATGCGCGTCCATTTCCAGCGCCCACCAGTTTTCCCAGTCAAAAAGAATGGCGATTTCGGCTTTGACACCGGATTTAAGCACCGGGTCGAGCCGAGTGAGTTCGCCGCCCAACTGGGCTACTTCTCGCCAGATGCGAGAGTGTTCAATATCCACGTGCGGAACCAGCGCCCCGTGAAATTTCTCGGCCCCGGCTTTGCTGGCCCGCCACTGGAAGAACATAAGGCCGTTCGCGCCTCGCGCGACCGCCTGGTAGCTCCACAGCCGCATCTGGCCGGGCCGTTTAAGGGCGTTCTGGGGCCGCCAGTTGACCTGGCTGGTCACTTGCTCCATTAGCAGCCAGGGCTTGCCGCCACCCAGCGAGCGCATTAAATCGCAGGACATTGCGGCATCAACCTTCGAGGCCGCGCTGGAAGGGTCAGGGTAGGCATCATTGGAAATAATATCCTGGCGGTCGGCCCATTTCCAGTAGTCAAGTGGTTTGAAGAAACCCATGAAGTTAGTCGTTACCGGCAAATTGGGCGTAAATTCGCGCAAGACTTGCTTTTCAAGTTCAAAACAGGTCAGCAATTCGTCCGAGGAAAAGCGCCGGAAATCCAGTTGTTGAGTCGGGTTGATGAAGGTTGGGGCCGAGCGAGGCGGATAAATTTCGTCCCATTCGCTGTAGTGCTGGCTCCAGAAAGCCGTACCCCAGGCTTCGTTCAGGGCTTCCAGCGTGCCATAGCGATATTGCAGCCAGACCCGAAAAGCTTCGGCTGATATATCGCAATAACATTCAGCCACGTGGCAGCCGTATTCATTATTGATGTGCCACATCACAAGGGCCGGATGGTCTTTGTAGCGCCGGGAAATTTCCGTGACCAGCTTAACGGCCCCTTCCCGGTAAATTGGGCTGCTGGGGCAAAACTGCTGCCGCCCACCGGGCCAGAGTTTAACGCCGGTCTTTGTGATTGGCAAAGTTTCAGGGTAACGTTTCGCCATCCAGGGCGGAGGCGAGGCTGTCGCCGTTGCCAGGTCTAGCTTGATACCGTTTTTATGCAGTAAATTGATTATGCGGTCGAGCCAGTCAAAGTCGTACTGGCCGGGCCGGGGTTCTAAAAGCGCCCACGAAAAAATCCCCAGCGAAACCAGATTTACCCCGCTTTGCTGCATAAGCTCGACATCTTCGAGCCAGGTTTCTTCCGGCCACTGTTCGGGGTTATAGTCGCCGCCATAGAAAAAGTGGGGCAATTTAGGTGCGAACATTCCTTCTTCTAACTTACTCAGTGTCTTGTTTTCATCACTTATCATCAATATGTCCTTAAAATAGCAAACAGGTTATCAGCATAGATAGAGCCAAAATCGGCTCCGGCTATAATACCACCATAGCCAAATTATATAAAAAAGTCAAAAAAGACCACTGGCTTGAAGTTAGTGGTCTTGTGTGTCTATGCAATTAGGGTTTGAGGTATGTGAGGCGTTTTAGTTGAACTGGCCTCGATAGAGAAATCAGTCCTTCCCTTACACCCAACCGGATAATTTCTATCCGACTTTATAATAGCAGTCCCAGGTTAAAATCCAGGTAAAAAAGGCTGCTATTTAACAAAAAAAAGAGGCTCAACTTGGACCTCTTTGACCTTGATGAAAATAATTCAACTCAGCTTGGCTTCAACCCATTACCCCCCTGACTACTTTCTCAAATCGTTTGATCGGCCAGTTGTTTCAAGATTCCGGCGCTATGCTCGAAGCCGGATTGCTCTAATTGGTTCAAGGGTAACGTCAGGATTTTGCTGATACCCTGGCGGTTAACTACCATCGGTAAACTCAAGCAGACCCCGCTCAGGCCGTATTGCCCCGTCAGGGTGTTGGAGACGGAGAAAACAGTGGCCTGGTCGCGCAAGACTGCCTCGGTGATGCGGTGGAGGCCGGAAGCTATCGCGAAGTAGGTCGAACCTTTGCGCTTGATAATCTCATAGGCCGCGCTGCGGACCTGCTCGAAAATTTGGTCCATGTCGGGCTGGCTGTAGACCTTGCCCTGTTGCTGGGAAATGTCGGGCAGGTTAATTCCGGCTATAGAAGCAGTGCTAAAGGCCGGCACTTCGCTGTCGCCGTGTTCACCGATGATATAAGCGTGGGCGCTGCGGGGGTCAACTCCGTAATACTGGCCCAACAAATAGCGAAAGCGGGCAGTATCCAACACCGTACCGCTACCGACCACCTGGCCGGGCCGGAACCCCGAATAGGCAATGGCGGCTTGAGTCATGATGTCTACCGGGTTAGTGGCGATTACCAGAATGGCTTGTGGGGCGGCCTGGGCTATCTGCGGAATAATATTTTTGAAAATGGCAGTATTGCGGCTGACCAAATCCAGGCGAGTTTCGCCAGGCCGCTGGGCCGACCCGGCGCTGATTACCACAATATCGCTGCCAGCTATATCTTCATAACTGCCGACTTTAATCTGGCAGGGTTTGTCGAAAGGCATCGCATGGTTGAGGTCCATCATTTCGCCTTCGGCCCGTTCCCGGTTAGCATCTACCAGGACCATTTCCGAGGCCAGGCCAGAGCCTAACAACTTGTAGGCGTAGCTGGCCCCGACCATTCCAGTGCCGAATACGGTTACTTTTGCCATTTATTTTTCCTCTCCTTACGTCCTTAAGCAGGAATAGCGCTGGGCTGGTTGATTTTCACCATGCGATAACCCAATCCCCGCTCGGTTTGAAAGTATTGCGGTTTGTCCGGGTGGTCCTCTAATTTCTTACGCAACCGGCTCATATAGGTCTTCAAATAATCCAACTGGTCGCGATATTCTGGCCCCCATACTTTATCCAACATGTTCTCAAAAGGCAAGACCCGTCCGGCGTTGCGGGCCAGCAAGAAAAGCAAACTGTATTCGGTTGGAGTAAGTTTGACCGGTTGGCCGTCACGAAGCACTTCTCGTTTATCGAAATTGATTGCAATTGAGCCGGTTATAAAGGACGGCATCGAGTTGGCCGGAGTTGGCATCTGGACCCGCCGCAAGACCGCTTTAATCCGGGCGAACAATTCCATATGAGAAAAAGGCTTGGTTATGTAGTCGTCCGCACCCAACTCCAACCCCTTAACTTTGTCCAGTTCCTCGCTGCGGGCGGTCAGCAGTATTACCGGCACGTCATTGGTCTGGCGAATTTCTTTAAGAACCGAAAAACCATCTCGGAGCGGCATCATTACGTCTAGTAGAATTAAATCCGGGTTTTGTTCATAAAATCGGTCCAGACCTTCCTCACCATTGAGGGCCGCTATAACCTCGACTTCCTGCCATTGTAACTGAAATCCGATTAAAATTGCTTCCTGAATATTTTTATCGTCGTCGATAACCAGAATTTTCATAATTTCCTGCGCTTTCTTAAATTACCCTGCTCAATAATGAAACAGGTTCCGCTGCCTGGACCGAAGCTAGGGGTAAAGCGAAATAGAACTGACTTCCCTTGCCGGGCTGACTTTCAAACCATAAACGGCCTGCGTTGAGTTCGATTAAAGCCCGCGCCAGGGGTAAGCCCAGGCCGTTACCCACCTCGTTGGCGTTTTCGCTGTTCTGGCTCTGGTAGAACTTTTCAAATATCAGGCTCTTTTCGTTTTCAGCGATACCCACGCCCTCATCCTTTACACTGAAAACAACTTCCTGGTGGCCGGTTTTTCCACCGGTAGCCAGGGTCACTTCCAGTTCAATATTTTTGCCGTTGGGGCTAAATTTACTGGCGTTGGAGATAAGGTGTCCCAGAACCTGGCTTATCCGGCCAAAATCGGCCTCTACATAAAGTGGTTCATCCTGGAAAACTCCGCTCACGCTTTGCACTCTGGCCGCCAATTTCTCCTGGTTGAGCGTAATTGCCCGGTTGACCAGTTCGCGAGCTTCTACCATGCGTAACACCATCTGCACCCGGCCACTTTGCAGGCTGGTAAGCTCAATCAAGTCATTGACCAGCCGTTCCATCCGGTTTGAGCTGGATTGAATATTGTTCAACAGGCGTTTGAGCGGCGGACTAAAATCTACACCCACATTTTCCAGAAGCAGCCCAATGGAGGTCTTGATGCTGGATAGCGGGGTACGCAACTGGTGTGAGGCGGCGGCGATAAACTCGGTTTTAATACGTTCCTGGCGTTTTACCTCGGTGACATCACGCAGCACTACGATACTGTAAGCGGGTAAGGCGTTTGGGTTCGTTTCTGTTGTTGCGGTTGGTGGCCGTCCGGGAAGGGAAGGCAGCACCAGGGGGGCAAAGCTGGCGCTTACCTCGCACCGGTCGCCCTGGCGTGTGACCAACGAAATTTCCTGGTAATGGACCGACTGGCGGCTGTTACTGGCGGCCTGTAGAAACATCAGCGGACATAGGTTCTGGCAAAGCGAAGTGCCGGTTCCGGGATGCTGGCAGCCAAAGAATCTAAAACAAGCCTGGCCGATTAATTCCTCGGCAGGCCAGCCTAACAGATTTACCAGGGCGCTGTTAACCATCATAATCTGCCGCTCACTATCCAGCACCATCACGCCTTCTCCCAGAAACTCCAGAAAGCCCAGGTCGGGCAAAGGAGCTAATGGCTCCTCGATCAAGTTTTGATTTATTTTTTTTTGACTTAACATATTTATGTTCCCAAACCGGGAACCTCGTTCGTTTCTATTTTGAATTGGGTGGCTGCCCACTTCCGGCATATAGCCTGACTTTTAAAAGAGGCAAAAGACTTCATCAATCTAGTTTAATAAAAGTGGGTGAAACGGGGGGTTAATAAAGGTGAAAATTTAGTAAAAATCAGCCAGGTTGCACTATCGGGGCTATTTGATGATAAGATTTGTTGTTAGATAGTTCAAATATGAGGCAATTTAAGGAGGGCGCGGTTTGTCGAAGAATCTAAAAGGGAGCCGGTTGCAGCAATTGAAAGACCTGGCGGAGAGTCCCCAGGAGCAGGTACTTTTTGCCCGCAGTTTGCTCGATAGCGAACGGGAGAAACAGGTTCTGGAAGCGGCTTTGCGCGTTTTGCAAGAATTCCCCGAACCGGACAACCGGCCCTTGCTGCTCAATACGTACCACTATTACGCCGAAAGTGGCCCCAAACGCGACCCTGGCATGTATTTGCGGTCGGCGATGCTGCGGGCCTTGCGGCCTTTGACCCGCCAGACCGATATGCCTTTGTTAGAGCAAGCGGCTTTGACCTACGAACTGATGCCCTCGCGCCACGATGCCGAAGGGGCCGAGTTACGCGCCCTGGCTTTATCCATTATGAACGACCTGGACGAAGGACGGGCCGGTTATTACGCCGTAAAGCTGCTGGTTGACAAAGTTACTTCCGAAATGTCGGGCGAACCGGCCCTGACTGCCGCTAAAATTCTGGCTGCTCAAAATCTGCCGTTACCGCTTTACCAATATCTGGTAAGCGAAAGTGAAAAAGTCCCCGAAGTCGTGGCGGCCTGTCTGCGCGGTCAGGCCGAGTTGCCGGAAAGCTTACTGGCAAAACTGGTGGGCCTCTACCGGCTTAGTAGTTCTGAGGTTATATTGTTGGGCCTGTTCGACTTGCTGCTGACGCATCCAAAAGGGAATAACTTCAGCGATGTGTTTAGCGGTTTCCTGTCAACTACCACAAGCTTTGACCTGTATCGCTATGTTGCTCTGGCTCTTATAACCGGCGGCAAACATCTATTACTGAGCGGTTTCCTGGAGCGGGTAAAATCAGAAAAAGACCCTTTAAAAAGAGAAATAATTATAGAACTGCTGCCTTTAATCCAGGGAAACGACCACAAAGCCCACGTTGCGGCGGTTCGGTTAAGATTTTGTAAAGTCTAACCTTAACCGATTAGATGTATTTAACGGCCTTTTAGGTTTATAATAAAGGGGGATAATCATAAATCGAATAAATTTTTAGTGAAAGTAGAGTGTTAACTATGGATGTAAAATTTAGCGGAATCAACCACCTGGCCCTGATTACCCCCGATATGGACCAGACCGTCCGTTTCTACCGGGATATTGTAGGCTTGCCGCTGGTCGGTGCGATTGGCACTCCCACTTTCCGTCATTACTTTTTTGACCTGGGCAACCATAATACTATCGCCTTCTTCGAGTATTTTGGGGTAACGGATACCGGCGGCGAGAAACCGGCTGGAATTGCGGCGCAAGGCCGCCAGTTCGACCATCTGAGTTTCAATGTCGAAACTGAAACCGACATGCTGAACCTGGCTAAACGGCTCCGAGGCCACGGTGTAGAGGTGACACGGGTTGTTGACCACGATTTCATTCAGTCAATCTACTTTACCGACCCCAGCGGTATTTCCCTGGAAGCCAGTTACTGGGTGCGCGATATCACCGAGCAACCCTCCCTCCATGACCCCAACCCGGTCCCGGCCCTGCGCAACCTTGATAAGGCTGCACCGGAACTGGCTGCCGCCCAAGGTGGAGCGGCCCTGAGTGATGAAGGCAATTACAAATTGTAGCAATCCGTGTTGGCTGCTATTTAGCGTCAATTATTTGAAATTGCTCTCACCTGGCTCCCGGAGTAGGCCGGGCGGGCCGTTGAATAAGGTTCGCCCGGCTTTTTTGTGGGGCCGGTCAGGTTCAAAATTGCAATCGTTACCATAAGTAGAAAAAATTTGCACCTTTTGCACAGTCATGCGATGATAATCCGGCTCAGCAATATTAGTAAGTTATTGAATAAAGCCG
>JAYSYV010000174.1:0-2297 GCA_043727245.1 Chloroflexota bacterium
GACGGGGTAAGTCTTTATTTCCATACTCTCAATCCACTTAACGGTTTAATCAGCCTGCCGATACAGTTAATCTTTGGTACTCTGAGTGCCTACAACTTCATCGTCTTCTTTTCGTTCATTATGGCCGGGTTAGGCAGTTATCTTTTGCTGCTTTACCTGTCTAATCATCCACCCGCAGCTTTCTGTGCCAGCCTGATTTTTGTTTTCGCGCCTTATCATATGGGCACACTCAAGGGTTTATTGCAGTTAATTTCGCTGGAATGGTTGCCTTTTTACATCTTATTTTTGTTAAGGGCGACCCGTCATCCTTCGTCAAAACCCTGCAAATATCGCTGGGCAGATATTGCAGCCGCCTCCTTGTGCCTGGTATTCATCACCCTGACAGACTGGTATTACACCATGTTTTTGATTGGGTTTACCATGGTTTATCTGACCTGGGAAATAGTGGTTGCAATGTTTGGGAAGGCAAGGGAAAACCGCAGGACAATTGATTTTGCCAGGAACGACCCTCTGGAGACAGCTCAAAGTAGTTCGCCTTTCCCCACTCTAAATTTTGGTAGTTTCGGGCGATCAGGTATGTCAGCCAGGCGGATAGGCTGGGATGTATTACTACCTGCTGGTTTGATTGGGGTTTTCTTTTTGCTGGCGGTCTCACCGGTACTGCTGGCAATGTTGAGGGAGATGTCAACTACTAAATATTATCTTCCCGACCTGAATGATACCCGCAAATACTCGGCGGACTTACTGGCGATGTTTCTGCCATCAGGTAATTCCAGCACTTGGGGTTGGTTAGGGAGGTCTTTTCTGACTGCACCGAACCTGGACGGCCCACTGGTGGCCCAGGTTTTCCTGGGATATTTACCACTGGGGTTTAGCGTATTGGGACTGATTACCACCAGACGAACTTGGTTCTGGGGAGTTTGCGGCCTGGTCTTCACTATTCTGGCTCTCGGACCGGCTTTGCGAATAAATGGGCCTCAACCCGGTTGGTGGATGCCCTATGCCCTGATCGAGAATTTACCAATCATTCAGATTATGCGCAGCCCTGACCGCTTTATCGTTATAACCATGCTCTGCCTGGCAGTCTGCGCCTGTTTTGGTTTACGCTGGCTGCTTCAACGACTATACCAGTTCCTCTCACATCCTGGTTCGGCAACGAAACGCCTCAATCAGTTTAAGCATTCACTGGTTTCAGCCGGGTTAGCCGTAGTTTTGATCACCGAGCTTTTGCAAATTCCTTATCCAGTCAACCCATATCGGGTGTCGCCTTTCTTTGAGCAATTAGGGCAGGACCAGGCCGACTATTCTTTGTTAGAATTGCCAGCCCAGGCAGGTTACTGGTCCGGGGCCGATCGCATGGCCGAGCAGACCATTCACCACAAGCGGATTTTCGATGGGTACATTTCGCGTGAATACGACCACCCTTTTCAGCGTAATACACCGGGCTTTCGCGAATTGACGGCTCTAAACTTCAGCCAGGATATAGTGCTACCGCGCCAGGATAACCCTAAAAAGCCGGTGGCTTTAGCCGATTGGTACGATGCATTGAGTTATTACAAGGTTCGCTACATTATTCTAAGGCAACCTAAAACGGTCAAACAAAGTGCCAGCGTGAACCTGAATGATTACCGGGCCGCGATAAGTCTCATTGCACCTGGCCTTCCGGTCTATAAAGATGACCAGCTAGAAGCCTATTCTGTGCCACAGAAAACTATTCACCAGCCTTTTATTGAGTTAAGCGGTGATAAATGGTATGACCCGGAGCCAAGCGCCCGGCCAACGGGAGATTATCACCGCTGGTCGCCCGGCCAGGGCACAATAAATCTGGTATGGGAAGGGCCGGGCATTATAATCGGTGAATTTGGGTTGAACCTGGGAGTATTGGAAGGCGGAAAATCAGCGCAGATTTTGTATGATGGGGCCGTAGTTTGGTCCGACATCTTAACCACCGGTTCTCAGGCAATTATATTGCCGCTAAAAGTCACTCCTGGGAAGCATCAAATATTGATTGATGTACTTGGCAAAGCCAAGCGACCGGTTTCATTGGGCATGGGAAGAGACACCCGGGCCTTACTCTTTTACGCAAGCGATGTTTCATTTCAATCATCATATTCTGGCTCAAAATTAGGACACGAATAGGAAAAGGCAGCTGTAATGCGTTAAGGGTATGAGTAAACTTGGAAGTACTTTAACAATCGAAAAGTAATTAAGATGGTTGAAAAGGAAAGGAGTGAAAAAGGAAGGTTGAGAAAGCTTTCTTGTGGTAAAGTTACGTTCGCTAAAACCAAACTATACCG
>JAYSYV010000175.1:0-2297 GCA_043727245.1 Chloroflexota bacterium
TGGCCCCCGGAAAAGAATGGTCTCTAATCGGAGGCGTTACCTGGGAGGATTGAGAAGGGAAAGGATTTGAAGTAGCCTGCTCACTACAAGCTGCTAAAACAAACCCCAAAATAATAAAGCTAACCAGAATTCTACAAAATTTTTTCATCACTGTACCTTTTAATTTTGAAGCCAAAAATTTCGTTATTTATTACAATCTTTCACCAACTTATTACACTTACAAACCCCTACACACGTGTGACCTGCTAAAAGTAAGTGATTTGAAGGTACAATTTATACGCTTAGTTCTTCCCTTTATTGAACAATTTGCCAGATCCTGATCTGTTTATCGTCCGAACCGCTAGCAAGCAGTTTTCCATCCGGTGACCAGGCAACTTGACCGACCGGGCCGGTATGTCCGGTGAGAACAGTTATGATCTGGCCTTGCCGGTTCCAGATGACAACCGAGTTATCATCCGGACTGTAATTGTAGCTAGGGTTGCGATTCTCTCCGGTGGCAAGACGCTGCCCATCAGGGGACCAGGCCAGGCTGGCAACTCCTGCCGCCGGTCCACTCGGACGTATTAATATGTCACTTTCAGAGAGTACCGCATTGTCGGTTTTGGTTAGAGTTATGACATACTGGCCGCTAGCCAGTAATTTTCCATCTGGTGACCAGTCCAGCAAATCCCCGTTACCCGCATTGAAGTAACTTGATTGTTTTGCGGCTGTATCGTAAAGATAAATAACACTGCTTTCGCTGGCGACGGCCCACCTCTTACTGTCGGGCGACCAGGCCAGCCCCCAGGCTGGGGTGCCGCCGTTATAGGCAGTACCAATCTCGGTGCCATCCGCTTTCCAGAGCTTATATAAGGTCAGGCCACCCGCCAGGTATGCGCCGTCCGGCGACCATTTCAGGTTGTAAGCCTGAAAGAAATTGGTACCGCTATCGAGCTGTTTTTGAAGAGTCCAATCGGCTGTGCGCCACATAACTACCTGAATATTGGCAGTTCCCTGGTAAGCTACCGCTAAAGTCTTACCGTCCTGGGCATAACTGAGCGATTGGATGGGACCAAGCCCTGGAGAATTAAGCGTTTTAATCGAGGTGTTTGTGTTTATTGAAATATCCCAGATTTTAATGGTACCGTCCTTTGAACCAGAAGCAAGCGTTTTGCCATCCGGCGACCATTGGAGCGATACTATCCCGGCCTGATGGCCCTGCAGAGTCCCCAAAAGGGTAGTCGCCTGCAGCGTGGGGCCTGCTTTCCAGACCCGCACTGTTGGATCGGCGGATGAACTAGCGGCAAGAAATTTACTGTCTGGAGACCATGCAACCTGAGTTACTGGACCGGTAAAACCCGTTAATACAATAGAAGAATAAATATCCCGTGGGGGTGTGGTGGGTGGAGTCATTGTTGCCGCAGGGGTTACAATATCGCCGCGGGAGGTGGCCTGTGGCTGCAGAGAAGTTTCAGGGCTGGAAATTGCCAGGGTAGGCTTGGGTGAGGTTTGGGCAATCGAAGGTGCAGGATTGGCTGCAGCTCCTGAGGTTGGAATTGCTGATGTAGTTAGACCGCTTGAAGCGATGCTTGTGGAAGTGGCTACAAAGACGCCTACTAGCGGAGTTTTAAGACTGGTGCCGGTACCGGTGTTGGCGAGAGTTAGAAGAGTCAAGGTAAATAAACCCAATAAAGTAACCGAAACCATGCTGCCCAAGATGAGGCGCGGCCAAGGCCAAGACCGGTACCAGGGCAAGTTTTGTGGTTTAGGAGCTATAACTTTAACGGGTTTAGGCATAGCCGCATAACCGGAAGGTTCTGGATCTTCCTGAGGTGAAAAAGAATGAAGCTGAAAATCGGTGTTATATTCTTTAATATCAAAGTCGGCTTTCAGTTTGTTCCATACTCTATCTTGAGCGTTCTTTAGTAATTGTGGTGACACGTATCCGACTTTTGTCTCGGTTTCTATTAGACTCTTAACTAGCGACCCGGTCTCATTATCAAGGGCATCTGGAGTTACCTTATTATCAGGTTCAGATAGAAGTGTGTAAAAGTAAGCCACATCGGGAAGTTTATAATTCGGATTTTCCTTATTTTTATTCTTCATATTCATTTTCTTTTTACTTTCCCCTTGTACTCCTCAACAATTTCACCTTTTTGGTAATTTGTTTTGAGTTGCTGGATAGTCCGGTGCAAGCTCATTCTGACGGCCCCTTCGCTTTTACCTAAAATCAAGCCGATCTCCCTGGCGCTCATCCGCCCGGCAATGCTCAAGGCCAGTATTTCCTGTTGCTCATCGCTTAAATTGCCAATGAGTTG
>JAYSYV010000176.1:0-2291 GCA_043727245.1 Chloroflexota bacterium
GGTAGCCTGGTTGATTTTCCTGGCCTTAATGCCCAATATCCTCGACAAACTCAACCCTGTTACGGGTGACGAGCCATTTTATCTTGTGACAGCCATCAGTCTGCTTCACGACCGCGACCTGGACGAAACCAATAACTATGCCAACAATGATTACTGGCAGTTCGCGCCAACCTGTCAGGAGATGGACCGGCCCAACTGGGGCAACGTGGGCGAAGTGCCGATTAATAATGTGCCGGGCATACTCGCGCCGGGCCTACGCAACGATTGTAAGAATTTACCGCTACCACTGGATGCGCTCTCCGATTTGCCGCCGCATACTTCCAAAGGCACTATTGTGCCGGGCAACTATACCAAACACGGTATCGGCCTCTCGGTAGTAATCGCCCCTTTCTTTGCCCTGGGGAACCGGGTATTTGTAGTAATTTTTATCGCGGCCCTGGCAGCCCTGATCGGAGTTAATGTCTGGTTGTTAGCCTTTGAAACGACCGGTCGCCGTAAGGTAGCCTGGTTGAGCTATGCCCTGATGATCTTTACTACCCCGCTTTTGGGTTTTTCCTTCCTGATTTTCCCGGCTATTCCGGCGGCGCTACTGGTGGTCTATGCCTGGCGGCGGTTGCGCCTCTCGGCCCGCGCCCAGCAGCTAAATCTGCCGGACAGCCAGCCCAACGGGCCTTACCGGGCCTTAGCTATTGGAGCCTGTATCGGCTTTCTACCCTGGCTCCACTCGGTTTTCCTGATTTTGTCGCTATTCTTGTTTGGCTACTGGTGGCTGGGTGGGAGAATGGGCCGCTGGGTTAAAAACTTGTCAGGTTGGTTGAAAGAACAACCGGGGGGAACTTCCGCCAGAACCCTGAAACAAAGAGTGGCTGCCATTTCCCCGGCAGGGTGGTCGCCTTTGGCTGTGGTCTTGTTTTTCATCCCGCTAATTTTATTTGGAGCCTTTTTCGTTGCCTTCTACATCCATTTTTACGGCACGCCTTTTCCTAACACCCAGGACCACGCTGGATTTGCGCCTTTAACCGATATTCCTTCAGGCTTGCTGGGCTTACTTTTCGACCAGAAATACGGCCTGTTGATTTACGGCCCCTTTTACTTGCTGGCCTTTTGCGGCCTGTGGCTGATGGTCCGCCGCCAGTCCGACCGGATTGAAACCGCCGTCCGCCGGAGTGACCTGGTTTGGCTGGGTCTGGTGGCCCTGCCGTATTTACTAATAATGAGCGATTACAAACAATGGTGGGGAGAATGGGGACCGCCCGCCCGTTACATGGTCCCGGTAGTACCGCTGCTGGCTGTACCGCTCTCGCTGGTCCTGGCCGAGCTAAAGGGTTGGCTGGTTAAAGCTTTCCTGGTCGTGGCGGCAGTCTGGGCTTACGCTTTCGCGATCCTCTTTATGTACAATCCGCATGTCATGTATAACTGGCAGACCAACAACCCGGCTACGTCGCTGCGCTGGATAGAAGCAAATTTGCCATTCATGAAAGATGCTTCGCTCGGCAAGTTTTTCCCCTCTTATGTTACCAACCTGAACGTCAACGCTAACCAGCCCAACTGGCTGGCGGCCCTGGCCTGGATAGCCGCCGCTGTTTTTCTCGGTGTGGCTATGGTGTACTTTGGCTCGGCCAGAACCAAAGCTACCTATAATTCCCAACCGGAAAAAGTTCCTCTCGGTTAGACCTATGAATAATTTTAGCGATACCAGTATGACCCAACAGCTTTAAACCTACATAATTTCAGCAGCTATCTCTTTACAGGTACTCGTAACCTATAACCCGCTCCTCGTACCGTTTCCAATAGTTTTGGGTCTTCAAATGGGTCGTCAATTTTGCGGCGCAACCGCCGGACGTAGACATCTACCACGTTAGAGATGCTCTCGAAATCGTAACTCCACAGGTGGTTCTCAACCATCTCACGGGTGATTAGCTGGTTGGGATGACGCATGAAGTATTCCAGCAAAGTGTATTCCCTGGCTGTCAGTTTGATGTCTTTCCCGGCTCGCTCCACAAAATGGGTGGCCGGGTCTATCACCAGGTCGCCTACTTCGAGCAAACTGCTTTTATTAGAACCTTCGCGGCGTAAGAGCGCCCGTAAGCGGGCCAGCAGTTCGCTCATAGCGAAAGGTTTAACCATGTAATCGTCGGCTCCGCTGTCCAGCCCATGCACCCGGTCCTCTACAGCATCACGGGCGGTCAAAAGCAAGATAGGTGTTTTGCTACCCTGGCGGCGCAAGCTCCGGCAGATTTCCAGGCCGTTCATACCCGGCAGCATCACGTCCAGAATAAGTACGTCATAGG
>JAYSYV010000177.1:0-7090 GCA_043727245.1 Chloroflexota bacterium
CGGTGTTCCATAGCCCGGACTTCATTCCGCCCCTGCGGCGGCTGACCTGGCCGGGTGGCTGGCCCCGGCCCTACGCTTCGGTCATCACTATACACGACCTGGCGTTCAAGCTATTCCCGGACTTGCTGACTGCCGAGAGCGTCCATTACTACGGCCAGATTACCCAGGCCGCCCGTAGCGCCCAGAGAATCATTGCCGTTTCCCGGAGTACGGCTGATGATATAATCAATCAACTTGGCGTTGGGCCGGAAAAAGTGCGGGTAGTTTACGAGGCGGCTAATCCCCTCTACCGGCCCCTGGATAAGGCCGCATTGTTCCGGTTAGCCCAGGAAGAAGCGGTCCAGGTGGCCGGGAAGTTAGGCCAGGCCGGTATTGGCGATGATGATCGTTTCCCGCTATTTGTAAGCACGCTCGAACCGCGTAAGAATTTGCAAACGCTCTTGCAGGCTTACCGGCGCTGGCTGGATACTGCCGAGGATCAACCGCTCCCCAAACTGGTTATCGCCGGGCGTGAAGGCTGGCTGTACCAGGATATTTACCGGCAGGCCGCCGAATTGCGGCTGCATACCCAACTAGTCTGGTTGGGTGGAGTTGAAACGCCGGATTTACTTTATTTGTATAACCGGGCGGCTTTCCTGGCGATGCCTTCGTTGTACGAAGGTTTTGGTCTGCCGCCGCTGGAAGCGCTGGCCTGTGGCTGTCCGGTGCTGGTGGCCGATAGCAGCAGTCTGCCGGAAGTGGCCGGGGAGGTAGGCCGGAAGTTGCCGACCCAGGACGTTACTGCCTGGGCCGTGGCCCTGGCCGAAAGCTGGCAGGCACGTGATAGATTAAAGGCCAGGGCGTTAGACCAGGGGGTAGCCTGGGCCAGTAAGTTTTCCTGGCAGCGGGCCGCCCAGCAGACCCTGGAAGTTTATTTTGAAGCTTTTGAACAGTTAAGTCATAAGACCAATGCTACTAAACCGAATTAAAATTATAATAAATCAGCTAGTTTATAAAGATCAAAACCAGGGGAACAAGATGAAATTGATCGTCGGACTGGGCAACCCAGGCCCGGAATACGCCAAAACTCGCCACAATGTAGGCTTTCAATGCCTGGACCATATCGCAGCCCGGCACAATATTTCGTTCGATAAGAAAAATATGAAGGCGATCTGGGGCAAAGGCACTCTGGCAGGTAAAGATGTTATTCTGGCTAAACCGCAGACCTTTATGAATTTGAGCGGCCAGTCGGTCGGCGAAATAGTCCGCTTTTTCAAAATTGACCCCAAACAGGATTTGCTGGTGGTCTACGATGACCTGGATTTGCCGGTGGGAAAAATCCGCTTGCGGCCTAACGGCAGCAGCGGCGGTCAAAACGGCTTGCGTAATATCCTGGATTTGTTAGGTACGCTGGATGTCCAGCGATTGCGCGTAGGAATTGGCCGTCCGCGCCAGGGAACGGCCCGTGACCGGGTTCTCAACGAGTTCAGCCGGGAAGAACAGCCGGTCCTTGATGAGATTTACAGCCGCGTGGAACAGGCCGTCTTAATCTGGCTAAACGAAGGCATAGAACCGGCCATGAACCGCTTTAACCCGGACCTTAAATCGTAAAACGTTCAACGAAAGAGGTTTTGAAAGGGATTTTATGGAAGCTTTTGAAATCGGGGAGTTACAGAAGCAGCGCCAGCAACTTGACCGCCTTTACCTGGAGTTTTTACGAGTCCCGGCCATGAGTGCGGGCCTTTACAGTTTGCGGGCCGGCGAGAAGGATTACCAGCAGCCCCATACCGAAGACGAAGTATATTATATTGTCAGCGGTAAAGCTTCGTTTGTGGGCGGGGATAAGCAGTACGCGGTCCAGGCTGGCAGCGTGCTTTTCGTGGAAGCCCACCTCGAACACCACTTTTTCGACATCGTAGAAGATTTAAACGTGTTGGTTTTCTTTGCTCCGGCGGAATATTCATTAAAGAATTAAATTGCCCAGGAAAAGTCCCAAAGAAAGACGGCCACTTTACTACGGGGCCGTCTCTTCAAGCGTTAAAAATCTTGTAACTACTCTAAAAATCACTTAGTAAGTTGCGCCGTAGGAAAACAACCTCGGCAAGTAGAATGTAGAGAAGTTTTGGTTATTTCTTCTTCACAGGCTCACTGGCTACCGGTGGCGCTTTTTTCTTATCCTTAGTCACGTCTTTTTGCTGTTTCTTTTTTGCTGAATCTTTCGGACTCTTGTCGCCCATAGCGCAAAATCCTCCCTTCTATTCAAAATTTAGTTCAACCAGTCTGCTAAACGAAAGCTAACGACCTAACTGAAGCATTGACTCATTTTACACACTCACATTCTAATGTCAATAAGTTTTCGAGCCGCTTTGCTCAAAACCTGCCACCACTTTTTAGCTTCTAAACAGATTCTAAGCCAGCTTAGTTAGCCAACATTAATAAAACTTTAGAGAAGGTTTGACCTTAAAAGCCTAAAAGAGTAAAATAGACCAAACTTTTGCGACTTTCTGGCCTTTTATGCATTTAGATAATGTAGAGTCCTGCGCCAGTTTGCAGGCTTTGCCAGAGTAGGGAGTATTGGTTGGCAGGCAGCGGAAAAAGATTAAATGCCATAGTCATCGGGCGGGTTCAGGCAGTTGGCTTTCGGATGTTCGTCCAGGAGCAGGCTGAACGATTGGAGCTGGTCGGGTACGTCCGTAACGACCGTAATGACCGGCGGCGGCTGGAAGTGGTGGCCGAAGGAAGCCAGACCGACCTGGAAGAACTATTGCACCAATTATACTCAGGCCCAGGCGGAGCCAGGGTCGAAGATGTTCAGGTTTCCTGGGAACAGGCTCAGGCCAGTTTCAATTCCTTTGAGGTAACTACATGAGCGTTCAGATCAAACCGGCCACTTCGCCTCCCAGCCGTAAAAATTTACCCGCGCCTAAACCAGCCCGGACTACCCGGCGAGTTTCACCCCAGATACTGGCCTGGCTGGTTATGCTGGTTTCTTTCGGCCTATTTTGTCTGCTGGTTTACGCTCTAATCAGTACCGTAACCGACTATTTGAGCCATTCCGTCCAGAATAAACCGGCCCAGGTTGAAGTAGTCAAGCATAAGGATGACAACGTTTTTATCCTGCACGTAGGGCAGCCCAGGGCAACCGTCGTGGCCGATAGCGAAGCCGTCCAGGAAGGCGATGAAATTCGCACCGATAAGAATAGCGAAGCTGTTATCACCCTGTTTGATGGCAGCCGGGTCTATTTATCAGCCGGAACCCGAATTCGTTTGCAGGAGTCGCGGGTGGATATAAAAAACTTTCGCCAGAGTGAAAAGCGGCTGGTGGTCAAGGTTTTTAGCGGAGTGGCCCGCTTTAGGGTCGTGCCGTTTGTGCCGGGGAAAGATTTTAATAAATCAACTTTCGTGGCGGTTATTCCGGGTGAGAATGACAACGACAACCAGGCTGAAGCTTTTTTTAATGATGCCAATAGCCGGAATTACGTGGATGGGACTTTTACCTTGAGTGTAACTCGTTCCCAGGAAACCGGCGTAAAAAGCTGGTTGAGCAACAAAGCTACCCGACCGGTTGATGTACGAAACGCCACCCGGAGTGTTCCGGTTGGGCCGGGTCAGCGGGTGGCAGTCGAGCAGGGTGTGATTGGTGTACCGGGCTTACCCGGCGATAATGAAGTCAAGCTGATTGAAAATGGCTCCTTTATCAATGGGATTGATAGCTGGCGTGTCCAACCGCCGCAACTTTCTAACGCCAATTATATCCAGGGCTTGATCCACTTTGACGCGGAGCGGATTAATGACGGGGTGCAGCCTCGCGCTCGGATTTTCCGGTTAGACCCCAAGGCCAAAGGCACACCCTACGAAACCAGCATCATCCAGGATATTAACCGGGACGTTAGCGACTATGAGGAACTCTGGTTCAGTCTCAAGGTAAAACTGGTTGACCAGAGCTTGCCAGGGGGCGGTTCTCAGGGTTCGGAATACCCGATGTTCGTAAAAATAAATTTCGTGGACCAAAATAATAATGTCCAGGAGCTTTTTCACGGTTTTTATTCCAGGGCCAATGACACCAGCACCCAGGACCAGAACCAGCTTGGCCGTAGTTCCAAGCTGCCTCAAGATGAGTGGCAGGAGTGGCGTTTAAACATGATGAACGGGTCGAACAAGCCGGTGCGTATTTTGAAGATTGTAGTAGGGTCAGCCGGGCATCTTTATGATAGTTATTTTACGGATGTTAGTTTGATTGCCCGCTAAAGCATTCAAATTTCTACGGGTACAAAGTTTTAACGGAGGATTTAGTTTGTGAGCAATATTTGTGTTATTGGGACAGGTTATGTTGGCCTGGTAACGGGGGCATGTTTTTCTGACCTGGGCAACGAAGTAATTTGTCTGGATGTGGACGCGCAGAAAATTGAGGGTCTTAAGAAAGGCCAGTTGCCGATTTATGAGCCTGGTCTGGAAGAAATCGTCAAGCGCAATTACGAAGCGGGCCGGTTGAAGTTTACTACCGATCACACTGAAGCGGTTCCCACAGCCGATTTTATCTTTATCGCGGTCGGTACGCCCCAGGGTGACAATGGCGGGGCCGACCTTACCTATGTCCAGAGCGCCGCTGCCACGATTGCCAAATATTTGCGTGGTAACACGATTATTATCAATAAAAGCACTGTACCAATCGGAACCGGCGACTGGGTAGCCGGGATTGTCGAGGGCAGCCTGAACGGCAACCGTTCTTCGGCCAGTTTCGCGGTAGTCAGCAACCCTGAATTTTTACGGGAAGGCTCGGCAATCCTGGACTTTAATAATCCCGACCGGATTGTGCTGGGTTCAACCAAACGGGCAGCTGCCGAAAAAGTGGCCGAGCTTTATTCGGCTCTGAATGCCCCGACTATCATCACCGACCTGCGGACGGCTGAAATGATTAAGTACGCCTCCAACGCTATCCTGGCAACCCGTATCAGTTTTATCAACGAAATTGCCCAGATGTGCGATGCCCTGGGGGCCAATGTGAAAGTGGTCGCGGAGGGCATGGGCTACGATAAGCGCATTGGCTCCTCGTTCTTGCAGGCTGGGGTCGGCTATGGTGGTTCCTGCTTCCCCAAGGATGTCAAAGCCCTGGCTCACATGGCCGAAAAAAGCAACCTGCATCCTCAATTGCTGCTGGCTGTAATGGATATAAACGACGATGCCCGCCGTTTCTTTGTCCAAAAGGTAGAGCGCAGCCTGGGTTCGGTGTCAGGCCGGACTATTGGGGTGTGGGGTCTGGCTTTCAAGCCCAATACCGATGATATGCGGGAAGCTCCTTCGATTGATATTATCAGCGCCCTGGTCCGTAAAGGCGCGACAGTCAAAGCTTACGACCCGGTGGCAATGGAAGTTGCCAGGAAGTACCTGCCCGGTGGCGTGGAATACTGTAACGACCTGTACGAAGTTGCCGTACATGCCGATGCAGTTTTATTAATCACCGAATGGAACCAATTCAAGCAAATTGATTTTAGCCGGGTAAAAGAGTTAATGAACAGGCCAGTGCTGTTTGATGGTCGCAACCTCTACGACCCGGCGGAGATGGCCCGCCAGGGTTTCATTTATCGCTCGGTGGGTCGCCCCGCTGCAATACCCGATTAAGCCGATGGTTGAATGTGGGGTTGATCTGGTAGAAATAATTCGGATTGAAAAAGCGGTCGCCCGGCTGGGGGACCGCTTTCTTAATCGTGTTTTTACCGAACAAGAACGGCTTTACGCGCGGGGACGCAGCCCTCAACTGGCGGCCCGTTTTGCCGCCAAAGAGGCCGTTGCCAAGATTTTGGGTACGGGCCTGTGGCGAGAAGGAGTAAGCTGGCATCAGATTGAAGTTGTCAACGATGCCACCGGCAAACCGCGCCTACACCTTAGCGGAGAAGCCGCCCGACGCGCCGCCGAATTGGGTTTCACCGACTGGAGTATCTCTATTTCCCACTCGCGGGGCGATGCTATCGCCTTTGTAGTTGCCAGCCGCCCCTGATTAGTTACTTCTTGACTTCTACACCCTTCCAAAAAGCGACATAGCCAGTAATGTTTTTGGCAGCATCTTTAGGGGCCGGGTAATACCAGGCGGCATCTTTATTGGTCTGGCCGTTGACTTCCACGTTGTAATAACTGGCCCTACCTTTCCAGGGGCAAATGGTATGGGTGTTGGTCGGCTTGAAATACTCCTGCTTGATTGCCTCCACCGGAAAATACAGGTTGCCTTCGACAACTTCACATTTCTCAGTCGGAACTTCCGCGATGACTGTGTTGTTCCAGATAGCTTTTGCCATAATTATTTTTCCTTATCTATAAGTAATTTTGTCATATATAAGTTGGGCTTCACACGAGTCCAACTCTATCAGTATAGACCTGTAAGGCACCAACAATCAAAGGACAAGGTTATTTTGGCAGTGAAGAAAAGGATTCGGAGCAGTAAATCTTTTGTTTAGAAGTAGGCGAAAGATTTAAAACCGAAGATAGTGTAAAATCAGGCGTAGGACTTCAGGGAAACATTTTCTTTATACAAGTGAGGAGTGGCGAGAAATGAAACTGGTAACGGCGGCTGAGATGAAGGAACTGGAACGGCGGGCGGACGAACACGAAAAGTACCCCGTCCCGACCCGCCAGTTGATGCTGAACGCAGGGCAAAGCGTTTTTGAAGCAATCCTGGCCCAGACTCAGTTCGATCCGAATGGCGAGCAGGGCAGCGAACTGGAAGAAGGTCTGGTCGTGGTGCTGGCGGGGCCGGGTAACAATGGCGGCGATGCCCTGGTGGTAGCGGCCCTGCTGCGGCAGCAATTCCCGGTGGCCGAAGTTAAAATTTACTTTCATAAGCGTTCGCGCCCGGAAGACGAAGAAGGTTTCCCTGACGAATTGACCTATACCGAGGCCGAAGAACAGGATGGTGTGGTGCTGGATGACGAACCGGCCTTTGAAGAACTGGAAAACGACCTGGAAGAAGCTCAGATTGTGGTTGATGGTCTGCTTGGTTCGGGTATAAAACGGCCAATAGTGGGGGCTTTGGCTCGCATCATTGATATGGTCAACGAAATTCACGGCGAACGCCAGACCGAGTTGAACCCCCTGTTTGTGGTGGCGATTGATGTGCCAA
>JAYSYV010000178.1:0-2289 GCA_043727245.1 Chloroflexota bacterium
TACCGCCTATTCCTTCACCGCCGGTCACGGCCAGGAAGTAATTTTCCAGCGAAGCTTTCTGCTGGCTGACCGAGTAAATTCGTACCCCGGCTCCGACTAAAGCCTGGACCGCTTCCGGTACTTTTGGGGGGTCAATTTCAATCTCTAAACTGCCTGGGCCGGTTTGCTGGATATTTTGGCCTCCAAACTGTGCAAGAACCCGCAACGCCGTCGAAACCGGGTCTACTTCCAGAAGGGTTTTGGTAGTTCCTTCCAATAATTCCTTGATACTACCTTGCACGACCATCCTGCCGTGACTTATGATTGCCACGTGGCTGCAAATCTGCTCTATTTCATGCAACTGGTGGCTCGAAAGAAAGATGGTCCGGCCACTCTGAGCCAACCGCAAAATCAGGTTTCGCATATCGACCGTACCCTGCGGGTCAAGGCCGTTGGTCGGCTCATCCAGGAAGATAACCTGCGGGTTGTTTAGCAGGGCGGCGGCGATACCCAAACGCTGCTTCATGCCCAGCGAGTAGGTTTTAACTTTGTCATTGTCCCGCTTGCTCAGTTCGACCTGCTCCAGCACCTCGTCTATGCGAGAAAAAGGCACTCCCGCGATAAGGGCTAGCTGCTTGAGGTTTTCACGGCCGCTCAGATAAGGGTAAAAGGTTGGGGTTTCCACGATTGCGCCGACCCTGGGCAGAATCTGACTTCGTTCAGTTACGGTGTCGTGACCGAGAATGCTGGCCCGGCCGCTGCTGGCCTTGATGAGACCCAACAGCATCCTGATGGTGGTAGTCTTACCGGCCCCGTTCTGGCCGAGAAATCCAAATATTGACCCCTGCGGAATAGCCAGGTTCAGATTGTTAACGACCGTGTTCAGCCCGTAACGCTTGGTCAAGCCTTTTACTTCAATCGCCAGCACCTCTGTATTTTGCGGGGAGGTTTTCGTCACTTTCACTAGTTGCTCCTGCTTGGTTACGGTTATGGTGTCCATAGTAATAATTACTCCTGTTCGTTCTTTTATATTTTTAGTTCAATTTCAGACCGGCAAATTCGGCCGGTCGTATAAGAGTTCAGTCAGAAAAGCTTACTCAGCCAGGTATCAGGCTGGGCCAGGCTTTTTAGTTACCAGCCATATCTCGGCGCCGGAAGATAACGATAGCCACTACCATTGGGACGAGAAAATAGACCCCGAATACGGCCAGGTTTTGCCACAGCGGCATATCACCCGACCCGGCCTTGTCCAGGTATTTACCCAGCGAAACAGTATTTTTCTCAAGCGTCCAATCGCCCACCGAGGGTACAAAGTAAGAAATAGCCGCATCCAGGATACCCCAGACCACCGTCAGCAGAATACCGGATACGGTAGAGCGGGTGATAATGGTAAACATAGCGGCCAGGGCGGCTCCAACCGCATAAGTAAGTAGTAACGGGATAGTTTGGACCAGCAGGTTGTGAAAGAATTGGTCGGTTGTAACAACCGGGGTGATAAGCCCGGTCTGGGTGGCAGTATCGGAAACCAGGGCATGCCCACCCAGGGCCACCAACTGGGCGATTGCTACGGTTAGAATAAAGATTACCACGAGAGCCAGCCCGGTAACCACTAGCTTGGCAGCCAGAAACCCGCCCCTGGCGTTACTGCGGACCAGTAAGTTTTTCCAGGTATCCAGGCCGTACTCGCTACCGATAACACTGCTAAAGAAAATGGCTACAATAAAAAAACCAATATTTTTAATAATATCTATGCCGGTAAAAATGCCACCTGGAAAGCCCAATCTGCTAAAGGATGCCTGGCGAAGTAAAGGGTTTTCGCTGCCGGACTGGCTGGCCGTCACGGACATTGTAAGACCAACTACAAATAGCACGCTTATGCCTGCCAGTAACCCCATCACTATCCTGGTAGTACCCTGGCGGGTGATTTTCATCCATTCAGCCCTTAGTAATCCAATCATTTCTTTGGTACTCCTTTTCTTTTATTAACTGTAAAAAAGATGTTTCATAGTTTAAAAACTGTTCATTAGCAAGCCTGAAATCCATTCAGTACCTTGCTTTACTTGCTTAAAATCAATGTTTGGTATCCGGTGCATCTGCCTGGCCGGAGCCGGGTTCAACGCGAATGACCGAAAGCAAAGGCATTGCTAAATCACGTACTTTTCTTAATAAGCCGTGTAACGCGGCCTGATCGACTACCAGGCCGGTTAAAAGGGTATTGCCGTTTTCTTCCGGCGTGATGGTCAGACCACCAAACCACTCGGCCCACCGCTCATCAAGCTGTCCCTTGATGCGAATTTCATAAAGTCTGGG
>JAYSYV010000179.1:0-2289 GCA_043727245.1 Chloroflexota bacterium
CTTCATTGACTGGACAAGGTTACCCTCGGCGGTGATACTTATGCTATTCCCCAGGACATTGGGCCTATGGCGATGTTTTACCGCAAGGATATTTTCAACCAATACGGCATTACGGTCCCGAAGACCTGGGATGAGTATCGAGCGGCGGGCGAAAAATCCACGTTGCCGACCCCACCAGGTACATCTTCTTCCCGCCGCCTTATTCGGTAATCACCTGTACCATATACTCGTTAGAGGTGTTTCACCAACTTCCCTATTTATCGCTCTGCTGCGCCTCGTCAGGCAAAAGAACTTGAGTTTACAAAGAGTTTAAAAATATTGTGCTTTTATATTCTCAAGTTAAATTACCTGATAAGGCTCCCTTAAATCTCGAAGTGGCCTCCAGTCTTATTTAACGACCACTTCACAACCCTACCGAGCCGGAGTGACTACTTTGTCAGAGGTAAGGTTAGGCACCTCAACGCCAACTTCCTGCACTTCTGCTTCAGTTTTGCGCCGGGCAATAGCGTATATCATTAACCCATACCCACATTTAGCCGCTACGTCGGCAATATTGTAGCCGACCTGCAAAGCGACAGTCGAAGTGCTGCCGATCAATCCTATAACCGGAATAAGGTAGGCAATAGGATAAAAACCCCAGGTTGCCAGGAGAAGAAGCCTGGTATTTCAGACAAGCACCCTGACTGAAGCTGGCTGGCGGTCCATCGAGTTAGCTAATTGCACCCACAGTACATAAAGAATATAAGCGAAAGGGATAGTGCTGAGAGTACCCCGGATTAACCTAATGCAGTTATCTCCGGATATTTCACCCGGATAACCCAGGGCAATCATAGCCGCAGAGGCCACCATTAACCGGGCCATCAAGTACTTATCCTTGCCGCCCTGCAGCCGCAGAACCGCTACCAGTTCTGCCAGCAGGAGAGGTACAGTGAGTAACCAATCTACGTAGCGATAAGCATCATTAAAGGGAGTTCCACTCGGTGAGTAAGCTCCGTTCTGAAGTGTGTAGGCATTTGACCAGCCCTCAAAAATGCGTAAGTAGTGATAGCCTGCCACCACCACCACTACAACAGCAAACATAACCTGAGCTCCCCTGTATTTCTCGGCAACCTGAGTACGGCCCAGGACGAAAAAGACAAAGGATGCAAGCATGGCTGCAAAGGTGAAAGAAATGATGTTGTAAACTATCTGGTATTGATCGAAACTAAGGACATCCTTAGGAAGCATAAATGAACCTCCTAAATAAAGTTACTTAATTCTGTACGACTCCTGGTTGCTCCCACACTTTGATGTTAAGAGTTAAAACAGTTTCAGGAAAATACAAACTAAAAACACCTATAGAGAGTATGTGTTTTTGCCGTTTAAAATATTCTAAACGTAAGAACTATGCCATATGGAATGAGCATTTAAATCAAGAGCATAATGTGATATAAATAGCAAAAAAAGCCTGTTAAATTAGGAAAGATTTTTGAACTTGCTAAATCGGGGGACTTTAATCAAAGTGGGACCATCAAATCTCTCGTTCTCTGTGGATAGGAGAACTGCTCAGCATCTTACCCAAAGGTCGAAAGACCAATGGAGACCACAGCACGATATGAAAAAGGAAAGTGAGGTTGCCAGCACGGCCAAACGTTTCTCAGAGCAAGACCGGCAAGGCAAAGGCTAAACTGCTTAAAGCCCAGGACGTGTGATTTAACTCTACAATGGCTGGAAAGCTGGTGACATCCAGTCCCTGAGAGACATTCGCTTAAAGGTTTCGAGTGAATGTATCCACCTCACAGACACACTTTGCATAGTAAAGCAAGGTCCGAAAAGGCTGCCTAAAATGGTGGATGTCACCACCCGCTAGGTGTATCTGCCGGAAGGTAAATGGTATCATAGGCATTCAGGTGACGAGTGAGTTGGTAAATGCTTCGTGGTGGCATCTACGCCTATGGAAATATTCCGCTGTATGCCAGGGGCGGTGGGTTTATCCCGCTGTGGCCGGATAGCCCACCCTCTACGTCATGGTATCATCCAGAAGTGCTAGAGCCTCATATCTACTTGCCAGCGTCGGATGGCGTGTACCACTCGTTACTGCATGAGGATGACGATCTCACATTCAAGTTTCGGGACGGCGCATATTACCGAACCAATCTCGGGCGGCACGGGTCTGGCACCAGGCTCACAATCGAGGCAGAAGTGGCGGGTAATGGTTTTGCCGAGTTTGCTCGCCGGGCCTTCCATCTGATCTTTTACGGTAGTTCTCCGGTGAGGTTGGTGGTTAACGAGAGACGATGAAGGCTCAAG
>JAYSYV010000180.1:0-7083 GCA_043727245.1 Chloroflexota bacterium
CAAGAAAACTAACCAGTAGCCGGTACAAGTAAATCCAGCGTCAAAACCTGCCGCAAATCTTTATGCTTTGCTTCTTACTCTCAAAATCAAGGTTAATGACCCCCTGCCTGCTTGCATTTGCCTGTTGATTATAAGGAAAGCTGATTAACGGGCTTTTAAGAAGGCGTTAACAGATTGTAAAAGTCTAATCACTCTCACACCGCACAAATTAGGGCTTTTATAAAATTTCTTTTACAATAGGGCCACATAGTCACCCATTATGAAAGGATAATCTTTATCTATGAAACTGCTCAACGTACGTCTGATTGACAATGGAGAAGTGAAAGAAAGGGTAGACCTTGAAATCGAGGGAACCCGGATTAAATCGGTAACACCGAGCGCGGAACACGCCTCCGCCGCTGAAACAAACCCTGGCATGGCCGATACCCTGGACCTGGCCGGAAAGACCGTTATTCCGGGTCTAATAAACTTGCATGTGCATATGCTGTTAGATGCCGGCAATAACCCGGAGGCCGGGCTTAGTCAGCCGGTTCCCTATCTGGTCTTGCAAGCGGCCCAACGAGCCAGGGCCATGCTGGAAGCCGGTATCACTACAGCGCGTGACCTGGGAGGCTTCGAGTTCGCCGAAATGTCGCTCAAACGCGCAATCAACGAAGGCTGGTTGCCCGGCTGCCGTCTACTGACCAGCGGCCAGGTTTTGACCATGACCGGCGGCCACGGCCATTTCTTTGGCCGGGAAGTGGATGGCGAAGACGAGGCACGCAAGGGCGCACGCTTCAACATTAAGATGGGCGCGGACTGTATTAAAATGATGGCGACCGGGGGCGTTATGACCGCCGGGGTAGACCCCAATAATACTCAGCTTAGTGAAGCCGAATTGCGGGCCGGTTTTCAGGAAGCCATCAATGCCGGTAAGCTGACCGCCAGCCACGCCCAGGGTACTAGCGGTATTAAAAACGCTGTCAGGGCGGGTGTTCGCACCATTGAACACGGCATTTTCCTGGACGATGAAGCGATAAATCTGATGCTAGAGCGCGGCACTTATCTTTCAGCCACCCTGGCCGCCCCCAAAATGATTGTCGCTTTTGGCGAAGCAGCCGGTGTGCCGAAATTCATGGTAGACAAAAGCCAGCGGATTATGGAACGGCATCTTAAAAGTTTTACAGATGCTTTTAAAGCCGGAGTAAATATTGCCTGCGGTTCCGATGCTGGAACCCCTTTCAACCCGCATACCGACCTTACGACCGAACTTCAAATGATGGTCGAAGGCGGTATGACCCCGCTGCAAGCCCTGACTGCGGCCACCCGAACTTCGGCTGAGGCGCTCATGCTGGCCGAACTGGGTACGCTGGCATCCGGCAAGCTGGCCGACCTTGTAGTCCTGGATAGCGACCCGTTGGCCGACCTGGAAGTCACGCGGCAACCGCTGCTGGTCTACAAGGAAGGTAAGCTAGTATTCAAGCGGCCAGGCGCGCTGGGGGATAGTAGTCCTGCGGTTTCTAAACCGGCTGCGCCCGTAACAGAACATTCACATCCCCAGGACCATTTCTGTTAAATTTTAATGTTTTTTTAATTAAAAAACTCATTCTTGCACTGGGCTTAGTGTTTGTGCTACATTAAACTTGGTGTTTCTATGGGACTCCTATCATTATTATTTAGTTTATCCAGCTCGTTCAACCCTGTGAAACAACCGAGGATGCCTGATGTCTAAGAAAATTTTGATAGTCGAAGATAGCACAACCAAACTTGGCCTAAATTTAGAAGCCAGCAATTACCAGGTTATAGAAGCAAGCACCGCTGGTGAGGGGCTAACCAGGGCTCTGGAATTAAAACCTCACCTGATTGTAATGGGCATGAATTTACCAGATTATACCGGTTTTGAATTGTGCGGGAAAATGCGGGCTTTCTTTGAGTTAAAAAAAGTTCCGATTATCATTTTTAGCAGCGAGAACAAACTTAAAAATATGATAACTGCCTACGAAATGGGGGCCGATTACTATATAGTCAAGAATGACGAAGGCGACCGGGTGTTGACCCTGCTGATTGAAACTATCTTCACCCGGCTTTCCCGCCAGAACACTCCAATCCCACAACATTCTGCATGATATGAGTAATAACGAAGACATCCTGGATATTCTGCACCAGCGCGACCAGGCACAAACTAACCTTACACCGGGCCGCAAAGAAGAAAAACTGCGGCTTTTGGTCTTTCGGCTGGCCGACGAGTGGTACGGATTGGATGCAACTCAGATTCAGGAAATTAGCCGGGTTAACCAGATTACCCGGTTGCCCCTGACCCCGGCCTATGTGCTGGGCCTGGTAAACTTGCGCGGAGCCATTACCGGCGTTATAGATATTCGTTCCACCCTTAATCTACCCCAGGCCCAGCTTGAAGATAGCGCCCGCATAATCGTAACCTACCATGACGCTTTGGAAGTAGGCCTCATAGCCGAAGCGGTAATTGAAGTGGTCGAAACTACCCCCAGCGCCCTCCAACCTCCCCTGCTGACACCTGGGGGAGAAAGCGGCAAATTTTCGACTGCCCTTCTATACCTTAAAGATGACGTTCCGGTGACGGTTCTGGACCTTCCGGCCCTATTGGAAAAACTAAAAGTCTAATTCATTAAATTAATCCCCGGTCAGGAGCCTGGCCTTAACGCCATGAGTTTACAAAGCCAAAAATCCGAACGAGCCGCTCCCAGAACTTACCTGGAAATCCTGGTTATCCGGGTAGCCGGACAATGGTTTGGCCTTCGCAGCGACCGGCAAATACACCTGCTTCATTTTGAGGCCAGCCAGTTACGTCAACCGGACGGAAACCTGGCTCAAATTTCCGGGCTGCTTGGCGAACTGGGAGAAAACCGGCTGCCGGTCCTTGACCTGGCCTATTTGCTAGAATTACCAACTCACTCCCCGGCTAAACAGCTCGTGCAACTTACCTTAAACGGCCAGACCTTTGGATTTGCTATCGAACAGGCCCAGGAAATTCAACGGGTAGCTCTAGCTGAACTCCATCAACTCCCCCCTTTAATCAAGCATTTACACACCAGAGCGGCGGTTTGGGCGGTCTGGCAGCGCTCGGCGGAAGATTTAATTCCCCTGCTTGATTTCAATTTCGTGTTCGATAATATCACCAGGCAAACTCTACAACCTGAACAGAGTTAAACCCCGGCATTTTTTCTCAATTTGCGGTAAAATAGGGATAAAGTAAAAAGAATTTGGCCCAAGTCCTCGGCCCGTAATTGGTTAGCTATGTTTGCCTGTTGGGTTTGGCCGAGGACTTATAAGAAAAGGTAAAGGAGGTCTACCAATGAGCCTCAATCAAGATGCACCGGGCCAGCCGAAGCCGCTGTCCAAGTTACAAAAAAGATTGCTCTTTATCATCCAGCGCCAGCCCGGCCAGATGGTAAATTTTGATCTGTTGAACCTGAATGTCCGGTTGGGTGGTGACAAAGAAATCGAAGCCGCCCTGGAAGGTCTTGAAGATGCTGGGCTGCTCCGAAAGGATACAAAGCGTAAATGGACTCCCACCGAACGCGGAGCCAGCCTGGTAATTCCACCGGAACACCTATCCCGCTAACCCCGGTCAACTACGGGCAGTTTAGAAGAACAGAAAATATATAACAAAGGGGTAGTATGATTTCTTTTCAACCGACACAAGACCAAACCCTGGTCGCCGAAACTATTCGCCGTTTCGTGAACGAACGCGTGGTCAAGGTTCGCCACGAAGCGGACGAATCGCACCAGTTGCCGGAAAATCTGGTCCAGGAAGGCTGGAGCCTCGGGCTGTTAGCCGGGTGGATACCGGAGGAGTTCGGCGGATTAGGCGAGAACCATTCGATGGTCAGCGCGGCCATCTACGCCGAAGAACTGGGCGCAGGCGACCTTTCGCTGGCCCTGCACCTGCTGGCCCCGGCCCTGGCCGGCCTGCCAATCGCGCTTTTTGGAACCACCGAGCAAAAGCAACGCTGGCTTCCGGCCCTGGCCGCCGATGCTTTCCCCAAACTGACCGCCGCCTGGGGTGAAACCCACTGGGATTTCGACCCTCTCACTCCCCGCACCCAGGCAATCCTACAGGGTGATAACTATGTCCTGAACGGTCAAAAAGGGCTGGTTCCGCTGGCCGAAGATGCCGAGCTAATCCTGGTTTACGCGACCGAAAAAGGCCAACCCCAGGTCTTTCTGGTTGAGAAAGGCGCATCCGGCCTGAATATCAGCCCTCGCGAACGCAATATGGGCTTAAACGCCCTGGCGACCTATGAAGTACAGCTCGAAAACTGTACCATTCCACGCTCGGCCCGGTTGGGCGGAGAACAGGGCGCGGATGTAAAGAAACTGCTGACGTATAGCCGGGTTGGCCTGGGGGCGTTGTCTGTCGGGCTGGCCCGGACTGCTCATAGTTACGCCCTCAATTATGCCAAAGAAAGACACGCCTTTGGTCGGGCCATTGCCCAGTTCCAGTCCATCGCCTTTATGCTTGCCGAAATGGCCTGGGAAGTGGATGCGGCTCGCCTGCTGGTGCTGGAAGCGGCCTGGAACATGGACCAGGGACACGACGGGCTGGCTCAAAGCGCCCTGGCTAAACTTTATTCGGACGAAATGGTCCTCACAGTAGCCGACCGTTCAGTCCAGATTCTAGGCGGTCACGGCTATATCCGGGAACACCCGGTTGAGAGCTATTTGCGTAACGCTCGCGCTTTCGTGCTTATTAACGGCCTGGGAATGATTTAGGGGAGAAGGAAAATGATTGATTTTGAAACACCTGCCACAATCCAAAAGCAGGTTGACCTGATTAACAACGTAGCCGTCCAGGTAATGCGACCCATCTCTCGCCAATATGATGACCAGGAACACGACCGGCCCTGGGAATACATCAATGTGATGTGGAAAAGCGGGGCTAACGCCGGTTTCCGGGGTAAATCACCCAAAGACATTGACGCAGGCGCGGGTGAAAGCGTGATGAAATACCGCTATGTCCTGCTGATGCACACCATTGAAGCTCTAAGCTGGGGCGATGCCGGGCTGTATCTCAGCACTCCTGGTGGCGGTCTGGGCGGAGCGGCCATTGAAGCGGTCGGCACACCTGACCAGAAAGAGCGTTTCTTACGCCGTTTTACCGAAGGCGAACCCAAGTGGGGCGCGATGGCGATGACTGAACCCCAGGCCGGAAGCGATACCGCCAATATTAGGACTACCGCCAAACTTTCCGAGGATGGCAAAGAATGGATTCTTAACGGCGAGAAAATATTTGTTACCAGCGGCTACATGGCCGGAGAGAAATCGCCGGGCCTGATTGTGGTCTGGGCCACTATAGACTCCTCCGCCGGACGGGCCGGGATGAAAAGCTTCGTGGTGGAAAGCGGTACGCCCGGTATGAAGGTGGCCCGATTGGAAAAGAAGCACGGCATCAGGGCCAGCGATACCGCCGCCATTAACTTCACCGACTGTCGTATTCCTTTTGATAATATCCTGGGCAGCCCGGAAGTCCAGCAGTCCCGCGAAGGCAATAAAGGTTTCGCCGGAGCTATGAAAACTTTCGACTCGACCCGTCCTGGTGTAGCCGCCAGCGCCATCGGGATTGCCCGCGCCTCGGTAGATTTCGTCCATGAACACCTCGAAAAGAACGGCGTGCCGGTCCGCTACGACCTGCCCTATCACCGCCAGAGCGCCGTACTGCGGGACGTTTTGCGGATGGAAGCCCAGTTAAGAGCGTCCTGGCTGTTGGTATTGCGGGCGGCCTGGCAGATGGATGCCGGTTTTTCAAACTCGATGGAAGCGTCCATGTCGAAGGCCAAAGCCGGCGAAGCCGTGACCTGGATTACTCAGAAAGCGGTCGAAATTCTCGGGCCGGAGGGTTATTCCTGCAAAAATCTGGTCGAGAAATGGATGCGCGATGCCAAAATCAACGACCTCTACGAAGGAACCGGCCAGATCAATCGCCTGATTGTAGCCCGGCGCTTACTCGGTTACAGTAGCAAAGAATTACAATAAGTTTGGTGAACGTAGAACGTTAAACATAGAACGTGAATTAGCAGAAGTCACGTAATCCCCCTTTCTTTAGATATGGGGATAAGCTAAAGCTCACCCGCAAGAGGTGTAAATGACACCTTACTTTGCGTAGTAAAGCTAAACCAACAATCCTTAGATAGACTTTGATATTTACCTAAGAACATGTTATAAGATTCAGTATGAGAAAAGCTTTTAAGTTCAGGATATAGCCTACCAGGCGGCAAAATACGTTGCTGGAAAAACAGCTTGAAGAATGTCGCTGGTTGTACAACCACACTCTGGCCCTGCGTAAGGATGCCTGGGAGCAGGACAAACGCAATGTTTCTTACTATGAAACCAAACGGCAAATTCCTGTACTTAAAGCTGACCGGCCCTCTCTTAAAGAAGTTCATTCTCAGGTCTTGCAAAACGTTACTGAGAGAGTTGAACTCGCTTTTCAGGCTTACTTTCGTCGGGTAAAGTCTGGTGAACAAAAGGTCGGCTACCCCCGCTATAAGAGTTATGGCCGCTATGACTACTCAAGTGCCTACTGGTTGTAGAGTGCTTGGAGATAGGCTCTCTGTTACAAATTGTCGGCCATATTAAAATCAAACTCCATCGGCCTATTGCTGGAACTCCTAAAACCGCTACACTCATCCGCTCCAGTACCGGCAAGTGGTACGTCTGCTTCTCGGTTGAGGTCGAACCAAAACGCTTGCCTCCAAAACCCAATCAAGTTGGTATTGACGTTGGGCTGAAAACCTTTGCTACCCTCTCTGACGGTCAAGAAATAGCCAATCCCCGCTTTTTTCGTAAAGAAGAAAAACACCTGGCAAAAGTCCAGCGTAAACTTCCCAAAGAAGTTAAAGGCACAAAAGAATGTCGCCTTCGGCGTAAAGGTGTTGCAAGGTCGCACGAACGTACTGGTTGGAAACGCACTAATTTTGCTCACCAGCACAGCCGCCGAATAGTCAACCAATTTGGAACTATCTTCGTTGAAGACCTCCGGGTCAATCGTATGGTTAAAAATCGCCATCTTTCCAAGTCCATTTCCGATGCAGCATGGTCGGCCTTTTTCGAGATGATACGCGCCAA
>JAYSYV010000181.1:0-2286 GCA_043727245.1 Chloroflexota bacterium
ACTGAGGGCTACTTCCAGGCGCAGCGCAATAACCGCTGGGGCAAGTTGATCGGCCAATAATTGTAAAGCAGTAATGCGTTTAAGCAATTGGTTTTGCCCTTCTCTGAGGGCGGCTTGCCAGCATTGCGAAAGCAGCGAAAGGGTTGGAGTGGTAAAATGGAGGTGGTAAAATGGATTTTGAAGTTCAAGGGATAGCTCCTGAAGTTTTTAATTTTCATATTTGCTACAAGGTTACGCTATCCCTCTTATTTTGTCACCTCGATTCTTTTCTGATGATCTATAGCTTTCTAAAAGGAAAACTAACCGCCAATACTTTCAGGCGCAATTACTGGGTAATAGCCCCTTCCGCCGCCGATGATACCAGCTTGGCATACTTAGAAAGGACGCTGGTCGAGTGGGGGATTTCGGGAGCTACCCAATCGGTCAATCTCGCCTCAATTTCCTCGGCGGTCAAAGCAACGTTCAAGAGGTTGTTGGGTGCGTCAAGGGTGATAATATCGCCGTTGCGGAGGGCGGCAATCGGGCCCCGTACCTGGGCTTCCGGGGCGACATGGCCGACCACCAGGCCGTGAGTACCGCCGGAGAAGCGGCCATCCGTAATTAAGGCCACCGACTCGCCCAGACCTTGCCCGACCAGGGCTGCCGTGACGGCCAGCATCTCGCGCATACCGGGACCGCCTTTTGGCCCCTCGTAACGGATTACCACTACGTCCCCATCCACGATTTCGTTCTTCATAATCGCGGCAAAGGTCGCTTCTTCACCGTCAAAGACTTTAGCCGGGCCAGTATGTACGATTTTCGTAAGACCGGCAATTTTGCAAACAGCCCCTTCCGGCGCTAAATTACCCCGCAAGATTACCAACGGACCGGTCGGGTAGAGCGGATTATCAAAGCCGTGAACAACGGTCTGGCCTGGGGAGAAGCCTGGCGCAACAGCCAGGTTCTCGGCCAGGGTCTTGCCGGTAACGGTCATACAATCCCCGTGGAGCAAGCCGCCATCCAGAAGTAGTTTCAGTACGGCCTGAGTTCCGCCCACCCGGTCAAGGTCGGTCATGGCGTAGCGACCACCCGGTTTGAGGTCGGCCAGGTGCGGCACTCGGCGGCCAATCCGGTCGAAATCGTCCAGGGTCAAAGGCAGGTCCATCTGGCGAGCTATCGCCAGGAGATGCAAGACCAGATTGGTCGAACCGCCCAGGGCCAGGCCAAAGGTAATTGCATTCTCGAAAGCCTCTTTGGTCATAATATCGCGGGGCATGATGCCTTTTTCAATCAAGCGGACTACCGCCCGTCCGGACTCGAAACAATCGTCCGATTTTCGCGAGGTGACGGCTGGCATGGAAGCGCCTCCCGGCAAGCTCATGCCCATAGCTTCAATAGCCGAAGCCATGGTGTTGGCTGTATACATCCCGCCGCAAGCGCCCGCACCCGGTATGGCGCTTACTTCAATGGCGCGTAATTCGTCCAGGCCGATTTTCCCGGCGCTGTACTGGCCGACTGCTTCAAAGACGCTGACAATATCCACGTCACGACCGCCGCAAGTGCCGGGCATAATGGTTCCGCCATAGATAAATACAGCCGGGATATTCAAACGAGCTATCGCCATGAGACAGCCGGGCATATTTTTATCACAACCGCCAATCGCGACCAGGCCATCTTGACGGTGGGCATTGACAGCTATTTCAATCGAATCGGCAATTACTTCGCGGCTGGGAAGGGAATATTTCATGCCTTCGTGGCCCATCGCGATACCGTCACTGACCGTAATCGTATTAAAAATCTGGGGAACACCGCCTTCCATGCGTACCCCTTCGCGGACCTTTTCGGCCAGCCGATTGATATGGATATTGCAGGGAGAAGTTTCCGCCCAGGTGCTGGCGATTCCGATAATCGGTTTATTGAAATCCTCGTCATTGAAACCTATCGCCCGCATCATGGACCGGTTAGGGGCGCGTCCTGGCCCGCCCGTCATAACCTGGCTGCGTAAGTTAAGCGACCGTCTTCCCGGCTGCTGCTCTGCCATTACAAATCCCTTTCATTTTTATTTCTTCAGATGCCCAGGAATAATTCCTCTGGGAAATACTTGCTTTGAGATCGGGGGTATTATCTAACTTAATTCAAATTCGTGCAACTTGTACAGGTGTTACACCTAACAGCTTGCTATCAGGAAGGGGAAATGAGTAATAACGAACACTTTATCATTCTGTGGACTGCTCTGCTGTACCAACTAATACTTGTTACGTAGGTCCGGCGGTTGATAGAATCCCTGCCCCATTGGGATACCGCAAA
>JAYSYV010000182.1:0-7069 GCA_043727245.1 Chloroflexota bacterium
GCGCAACGCCAAACTTGAAGCCGCGCTCAATGAAAAACGCGATGCAGCCCTAAAGAAGGCCATCGCCGAGGCTAAAGCTAACCTGGCTAAACTTTCCGGTTCTTCCAAAGAAAACGTTACCGAAAGCACCGGCCTTACCGCCAAAGCCGAAGCCGCTGCTCAGAAAACTGACGACAAAAATAATAAAGCCAAAGGTGAGGAGCGTCAGGAAACAACTGACACTGTGGCTAAGGTTAAAACTAATGCGGCAGAAAACCTTGACCTATCTTCTACAATGGCCGAAGTTACCACCCAGGCGGAAAGCGAGCTGACCCTGGAAGGTGTTAAAACCGCCGGTGATAGTCTAGCTGTCGGAGGTGCGGTTGAAGAACAACTAGCCCCGGTTTAAGAGTAATGGGTACTCAAAAGGGACCGGGGTTGTCGAGGTGTTCACCGGCCCTTCTTCCCCTGGTTTAACAGACAAAGGCTTTTTAAGCAGGACTTTCATCTGGAACAATTAATCTGACCGGGGCTAATTTCTCAGACTTCGAGGTGCATATAGTGGAGAATAAATTAGGTTGTCAAAAGTATTATGAATATTAGCCCCCGTTTCAAGGCCGCAATATTACCTTTCCTGGTAGTAGCGGGGACGGGTACGATCTTCGGTGCGCTATCAGGTTGGCTTGCGCTATTCTTTGCGGGCGGCTCTGTTAATTCGATAGTTGACTTCAGCAGCAGTGCCTACCTGGCCCTGGCAATTCTCCTGCCCCTGGCCCTGCTGGGAACTTTGCTGGTCTTCTGGGATGACGACCTGGTTTCCGACGAGCGGCTATACAATCAACCATTAAGAATAACCGGCGTGCTGGTGCTCGGCGGTTTACTGGGTGCAGCCCTGGCAACCGGTTTGTACATCTTACTGGTGACCCTGATCACTTCTTCAATAGGCAGTCATGATGCCGTAGCGGTCAACTCGGCCCTGTCCGGTCGGATTGGTTGGCAAAATGTCGTCATTGTAATAGCCGTTACCGCTATTTTGGCTCTGCCTATTTCTTTGTGGTTTTATCGTAAAGCCCAATCATAGGATAGGCTTTCTGGCTACTTTCATCATCCGAACTAAAATTATTCGGCAAGCGTGAACTCCCCTGTTGGTTACCTGGATTATCCCCTCCTATTTCCTGAATTCAATTCTTTAGCCACTCGCTAATAATGATGAAAGTAGCCCTGCCTGGCTATTTTCATCATCCGAACTCAAATTTCAATTCTACCCATGAATTGACCGAATTAATCTCGTATTTAACTCAAAATCAGGTCTTACTAGCCTCATGGAATCTAATGTTGCGTGGTTTTTATCCTCTAAGATTTTTCCTATGGCTGGACAATGTAGACCGCACGGATGGTTGGTTCTTTTTCTTTACAATTAGAAGAATGGCAAGAATTCGTTTACCGAGTAATCATTAAAAAGGTAGTACCAATTTTGTCTTACTTTTTCCAAACTAACTTGCTCCCAGGTGTCTTAGTTATGGACTGCTTTTGTCCCTTCCGACTTTAATCAGGTGGATTTATAATTAAAGAGTAAAGATAAGGCAACCGGTTAAAGCTTTGAAGCCGGTTACAAATATTAAATATTAAATGTTAGTAACGCCGGCGAATTACCCGGCAGAAAAGGAAAATACAATGAGTGGCAGCATAATTCTCGAACCTAAACAAATGTTTCAGACCCTGAGCGAAATGGAAAAAGCGACCCAGGACCTTATCAAGCTCATCCAGGAAATCACAGCGGTCCTGGAAGCGGCTTCTATCCTGACCTTCGCCTTCGGGTTCGGTGAACTGATCAAGGCCGCTGAAACGGCCATCAATCAGGTCGGTAACGCGGTAGTGGCGGCTAACAACGCTTTCAACACTGCCTGCACAACCAGTTGGTAGACAAATTCGCCTCCGAAGGGGCCAAGAGCGACTACGGTTCGCCTGCGTTCATTGAAATCACCATCAAAATCAACGTAGCCGACCGGGCGCAAATTCATCCGCCCCAGGTCCGCGCCCATTTCGATGACCAACAGCAGAAAAACGGCCAGTTATCCAACAAAACCAACGATATGCGCGACATCTATCGCCAGACCTCGAACTTCTGGGTCGGTGAGTCGGCTGAGAAGACCCGTGGTTCCTTTGAAAGCAAGGTAGTGCCGCAATTCGAGGACATGCTTGGTGTCCTGGGGAAAATCGTGCAGTTGGGCTTTGGCTGGGTCGAGGATGCGGTCAAATTTGAAGCTTCCCTGGGTGTTTAGTAGCTAACTAATTCACGGTAAAACAGCAAGAATAAAGAAAAGGGATGAGTCCATAACCGGACTCATCCCTTTTCTTTATTTATATCGAACAATTTATATCAGATAAATGGTGTATTAAGTGTGTAAACGGTGATTACTTTACCATCAAAGGAGCCAGGGCCGCTTCAACCTGCGCCATAACCTGTTCGCGGGTCAGGTGGTCGGTCCGAATGTATAGAGCGCCCTCTACTACGAGCAGGGGCGCGACGGCCCGTTGGCTGTCTACCTGATCGCGCTTTACCAGATTCTGGCGGGCTTCTTCCTGGGTTTTGTCGGTGGATTGTTGGCTGCGCCGGATGGCCCGAACTTCCGGGGAAGCGTCCAGGTAGATTTTAAGGTCGGCCTGGGGCAAGACCACGCTGCCAATATCGCGGCCCATCATTATAATGCCGCCCAGAGCAGCCCGGCTAATTTCGCGCTGGCGTTTGACCAGTTCGGCCCGGACCTGGGGTAGAGCCGCCACCACGGAGACCCATTGCTCAACTTCCGGCGAACGCAAGCCTTCGCTGACATCCACCTTATCCACCAGGACAGTGTACTGGCGCTGGTCGGCGGCTTCTTCGGGGGTAGCGTCCCGCGAGATAAAATCCAGGGTGCGGGCCAGTTCGGTCAGGCGTGTTTCCTCCGGTGGAGCCAGCGAAATCCCTTTTTGCAGAGCTAACAGGGTGACGGCCCGGTACATGGCCCCGGTATCCAGGTAAGGCAGGTTTAACTTGTTCGAGAGCATCTGGCCGATAGTGGTCTTACCGGCCCCGGCGGTCCCATCAATGGCAATCAACAAGCGGTCTGATTTTTGGTCCTGCACGTTACTGCCACCCGATTCGGCCATGCTGCCCGCTACCTGTTTCTTCCTTTGCTAATGTCCTGTAAGACTTTAGAAACTAATCCCGTCTGCCTGGGCGGCCCGGCCCGGTGGGGCGGTTTCTGGCCGGACCCGTTCCCCGGCCTGGACCCGAATTTTCAGACGGCGCTGCTGGGCCGCCCCTGGATGGCCGGCCAGGACCAGGCGGCTTACTCCGTCCTGGCGTGGGAGCCGAACGTTGGGCTGCCGGTACAAAGCCGCTGGGATTGGGTTTGGTCCTGGGGCCGGAGGGTGCGCCGGAATTTCTAGGAGGCGTGAACCGGCCAGCCGTATTGCCTGGACGGAAAGGAGCCGAGCCTTCGTCATCCCGGTTAGGTCCACGGTTTGGGGCGAAGTTCCCCCGGCCCACTCCCGGACCGGGCCGGTCAAAGTTGGAGCCTGGTCTACCACGGCCTGGTTCAGGAGCGGCGCGGTCAAAGCCTGGGCCTGGTCTACCACGTCCCCGGTCCGGCCCCGAAGCCGGACGGTCAAAATTCCCACGTCCCCGGTCCGGCCCTGGGGCAGCGCGGTCAGAATCAAAGTCGGTGCGGCCACGACCCCGGCCAGATTCTGAGGGTGAGCGGTCAAAATCCGCGTCAGGTCTAGGCCGGCGCGGTCCAGGGGTGATGCGGTCAAATCCATCACCGGGTCTGCCGCCGCCAGGTCCAGAGGCTGGACGGTCAAAATTCCCACGTCCCCGGTCTGGCCCAGAGGCCGGACGCTCAAAGCTGCCCCGCCCTCGGTCTGGACGGTCGAAGCTACCCCGTTCCCGGTCTGGCCCTGGAGCAGGGCGGTCAAAGCTGCCGCGCCCTCGGTCTGGCCCTGGAGCAGGGCGGTCAAAACCAGCCGCCGGTCGGCCACGCCCTGGAGCGGGACGGTCAAAGTCGGGCGCATTTCCTTGTTCCGGGCGGTCGCGCCGGGGTTGTGACGGGCGGCTAGTCGGGGCTTCGTCACCCTCAAACCGGCCTGGTTTGGTTGGTCCACGGCCAGGGCCGGAACCACGGCTGGGACCGGAACCACGGCTGGGACCGCCTCGTCCGAAAGCTTCTTCCCCAAAACGTCGCTCCCCGAAACGCCGGGGTTTAATAGGGGATTTGAAAGGTTCGACCCTGCTGGCTGGGGCCGCTCCGCGTCCGCGACCTTTTGGACCGCTTTTAGAGGCCGGGGCATCGGCCTGTTCCGGTCGCGGTTTGGAAGCATCCTGCAATTCTTTGACTTCCTGCTTGGACAGATTGCGGAATTTTCCGCTTGCCAGGTCGGACAGCTTTATCGGACCCAACCGGACGCGCTTTAATTCGATTACCGGGTGATTGACCGTATCGGCCATCAGGCGAATTTGTCGCTTTTTGCCTTCTTTAAGAATGAACCGGACCAGGCTGTTGGAGCCTTCGTGCCGGATTAAATCCACTCTGGCCGGTTTGGTGAGATGCGACACTCTTTCGCCGGTTTCAGGGTCTTCGACCGGAATAGAAACGCCCTTGCGTAACTGGTCCAGGTCTTTCATGGCAATAATGCCATCCATCAGAGCTACGTACTCTTTTTCAACCCCAAAACGGGGATGCGTCAAAGCATTGGCGAAACTCCCGTCATTGGTCAGGAGCAACAAGCCCTCCGTATCGGCATCCAGGCGACCCACCGGGTACAACCGGCCCGCCCGTTCTTTATCCAGCAAGTCCATGATAGTTGGACGGCCCTGCGGATCGCTGACCGTCGAAAGATAACCTGACGGTTTGTTCAACATCAGATAAATTTTTTGAGGAGCGGCGCTCACCTTAACCGCGACAGGCTCATCGTCCACCGTCACCCGGTCGTGGGCCGGGTCAATTTTTACACCAACTTCGGTAACGATTTTACCATTGACTTTGACCCGCCCGGCCATGATCAGGTCTTCACTGGCCCGACGGCTGGCTATTCCGGCTCGCGCCAGGGCTTTTTGCAAGCGTTCCTCATTTTGATCTGACATTTTCCACTTCTTTTCCAATTCAAGGGGCTTTGGATTATGATTGATTACCAATTCCCGGTTTGTTCGCAGTCCATATTATACCAGTTTGATTAAAGAGCTGCCTGACACAGCTTTACTTCATAAATATTGGCTTTATGCTTTAGTATAATTGAACTACTTTTGATTTTCAGTTCGGGCTGGATTGAACTCGAAAGGCTTAACCAAAATGAGTAATCATCCACAAACCGTAACAAGCCCCCTCAACAGGTGTGTTAAATGCCCAGTTTTCAACTAATATTGCTACTTAGAAAACTAGAATTTCTAAGAAGTGTGGTGCATGAACTCAATTTCGCTGAAAGTCATGAGTTTATCCAGGCGATGCCGCGCCCGTACATCCCGGACTGTGCCGGACTTGCTTCGCATAACCAGGGAATGGGTTTCGAGGCCGTTTTCGTGGTATTTCACCCCGTCCACCAGTTCGCCGTTGGTAATGCCCGTCAGCGAAACAAAGATATTTTCACCTCTGGCGAGGTCGTTAAGCAGGAAAAGTTTGTGCAGGTCCGCGCCCATGTCAGCCGCTCTTTGTTTTTCCTCATCGGTCCGCGCCACCAGGCGGCATTGCATATCACCGCCAATGCATTTGAGGGCGCAGGCCGAGATTACTGCTTCCGGCGACCCGCCGATACCCATCAAAATATCTACGCCGGTGTCGTCCAGGGCGGTCATTATTGAACCGGCCACGTCACCATCGGTAATCAGTTTGATACGAGCGCCCGCCTCGCGCACCTCGCGGATAAGTTGTTCGTGGCGAGGCCGGTCCAGGATTACCACGGTCAACTCGTTGACCTCCATCTTTTTGGCCTGGGCCACGCTCTTGATGTTCCACTCGACCGATTTATCCAGGTCAATCGCCCCTTTAGCGGCGGGGCCGACCGCGATTTTGTTCATATAGAAAATGCCGGGACTGTGGTAGAGCGAACCTTCCTCGGCCAGGGCCACCACCGAGATAGCGTTGGGCAAACCTCCGGCCAGGAGGCGAGTTCCGTCAATCGGGTCTACCGCAATATCTACTTTGGGCGGTTCGCCGGTCCCGATTTTTTCGCCAATATAAAGCATGGGAGCCTGGTCTTTTTCACCCTCCCCGATAACGACGGTTCCGTCCATACCCACACTGGAAAGAGCTATCCGCATGGCCTGGACCGCTGCGCCATCAGCCGCGTCTTTATCTCCCCGGCCCATCAGGCGGGCGGCGGCCATCGCGGCGGCTTCGGTAACGCGCACCAGTTCCAGGGAAAGGTTCCGGTCAATCTTCTCAGGCATTTTAATTCTTCCTTCCTTAGTTTGCTCGTCATTGAGTAAACCTTTATAAGCCAATGGCAATCAAATATTTGCCGGAAACACAAGTCTAACCTTGCAAAGGTTATCATAAATTCTTTTGCACTGTCTATGCACATGGCAAACCACTTTGGGGCGGAGCCTGAACGGGCAAACTCTGGGTATCTTTGGCTTTGGCAATATCGGCAGCCAGGTAGCCGAGTATAGCCGGGCTTACTGGCTAAATCTGTGAATGATGCGGCATGGTCACTTTTCCTAAATCTGCTTGAGTACAAAGCTGAAAACGCTGGTTCTAAGTTGGTAAAAGTTGACCCTCGCTATACTTTCCAGACTTGCCCCGATTGCGGCAACATAGCTAAAAAGGATTTAGCTGTCCGGTGGCACTCCTGCCCGTGTGGGTGTGAGATGCACCGTGACGTAGCCTGCCGCTAAAGTAATATTGAGTAGAGGATTAGCTACTCTCGGTAATCAATCCGTAGATGCCTCCGGCTTTAGCCGTGGGGTTTAATCACGCTTTAAATCAGGCTATAACAAGTTAGATTTCAGAGTATTAAGGCCAAAGAAGGTTAGTTTCCAGGTGAGGTCGGGACGCGATTAACGGGAGTATTGGATAGAGAAGAATTACTCAGGGCATTTTTAAGGAAGGAAAAT
>JAYSYV010000183.1:0-2277 GCA_043727245.1 Chloroflexota bacterium
ATCGGAGCAACCCGCATTTCTTTATCTAGCAAGAATGGCAATAGATTAAAGCGCAGTACTATCAACCCCAGGAGTAAATAGCGTAACCTGGGCATATAATAGGAAAGGCCCCGGTCAAAAACTTCATTATAAAGGTCCTGAAACCAGTTATTTAAGTTAGGCCCATGAACAGGATACGCTCAATTTGGGTTCTGGCTCTATTTTGCTGAAACGATATCTGAACGCTCCTAAACCTGGGTTTCTCACCACCTTTAATTCTTTAAGCTGCCCTCAACACCCTGGCTCGCAAGAGGTCGAAATTGGCCCGACCATACATATTCCGCTTGATATTTTTCAGCCGGTTAACCTGCCCTTCCAACTGCCCGTTTGAGTAAGGTAAATTTAAGCCAGCCAATACGGCCGCCTTATCTATCTCGATACCTCTGGCAAAACTTACCGCTTCTAGAACCTGGCTGGCTTGGGCCTGGACTAGCCATTCTTCCAACCCTTTGCCATCCTTAGCTTTTAACATTTTGGCAAATCCTCTCAACACCTCATAAAAGGATTTTACTTCTTCATTACGCTCCACTAGTTGAGGCAATAGTTGAGGATCTTCTTTTTTTAATTCATCCCCTCGTGCTCCCTTAAACATCAGCCAGCTGGCTTGCCGGGCACTTAACTTGTGGCTTTTATTGGGGGAAGAAGTTGGAAGTTGATGCGATAACAGCCGAGGACGGGACTGGTGTTTGTACCAGCCTCCACCCCAGCCTGGATAAGGCCGGAAGTCAGCCAGGTATTTTCGAATAGGCCCAATTGAACCAGTATAGCCCTGGGCTGTTATCTCCTGATGTAACTGCTCAATGGTAGGCTGTTCTTCGATCCATCTTTTTTCAAGATAACCCTTGTAAAGGTCCACTTTACTCGGACCAGGCTGGCGCGGTTTTGTTTTCACCACTTCCATACTGCCCGCTTTCAGATAACGGGCTACCGTTTTGCGGTTCATTTTTAATTTGGCGGCAATCTCAAGATTAGTCATCCCGGCTTGATACATTCCCACTACCTGCTGATAATACACTAAACGCCGTAAATACCGGTTTTGTTGAACCTTCTCTTTTTTGGTTGGTTCTTTTACCACTTGAGCTGAGCGTCTGGTGATCAGCTTTTTCGGCTTTGGCTGTGCTTGCTCTTGTGCTACCACCACAGCCTTGTGTTCAGGAGATATTTTAGCCATAAGTGAGTCAGGGTCGGTTACAAAAAATGATTGTTTCCAGACCTGGGTTCGAATGAAAAATTGTTCAATGGTCGTTCTCAAATTCTGCCAAAGATGGAACCTATCGGCTACCTGAATAGCCTCGGGAGAATGAAGTCTTGCTGCTTCGGCATAGCTACTTGAGCGATCTCGGCTGATAACTTCAATGCCACTATGGGTTTTAAGCCAATCCCCGAAGATTTGAGAAGAACGCTCAGCCAGGAGTTCGATGGGACAATGTTTTTCCAGATCAACCAGGAGAGTGCCGTAAGAATGGCCTTTGCGAAAGGACCAGTCGTCAACACCCAGCAAGCGGGGAGTTTGAAAATGGGGCAAAGGAGTATTTCTAATGAGCCGAATTAAAGTGTGACGGCTAATGGTCAAGCCTTGTTTGGCGATTAAACGAACCCCTGGTCTGCCACCCTGGGCAAAAGCTACTTCTCGTAGCCAGTTGGTAAAGCGCAAGGTACGTCTGGCATAAGCTGGGGTTAAAGGGTTAAGCCTTTCACAAAAGATTTTACGTTTACAAGCAGCATTGAGGCAGAAGAAACGGCGTACTTGACCGATTAGCCGAACCGAATACTCAGCCCAGTTTAAGTCGGCCAGGGTCCGCTGATAGCGACTTTGAATTTTAGGAGAAGATTGCTCACAGAGAGGGCAAATAGCGGTAGGGTTGGTGGTGCTAATTTGGATGGTAAGGGCTTTTTCTTGTAAATTAATTTCTTCAATGGCAATCAAGGGCTGGGAAGGAAAAAGAAATCTAAAATCAGAGATAGTTTGAACCTCCTTTAAAGTGAATGGGATGAATGGAAGATTACTTCCACATATATATACGAAGGAGGGTTACACTTTTCAGCAAAATAGAGCCAGAACCCAAATAGTGCGTATCCTGTTCATGGGCCATTAGTACCAAAACCTGAAAGAGAGAGCCTTTGGGATGAAAATAGTTAAGTGAGTTAAGTGTAGTTAAGTGTTTTCCAAGAAACTCTCTCATGAGGGAAAACCTTAAAAAAGTTACTGGAATCTGGTTAACTACACTTAACTCACTT
>JAYSYV010000184.1:0-2275 GCA_043727245.1 Chloroflexota bacterium
CGACCGGGGGCTTAACACCGAATCCAATTCTATCTTACAAAGCCTGTTCAGCCGGGATGAAACCGAACTGGCCCGCTTCGGGAATGCCGCTGACCTGAACAAAGCCATTATAGTGGCTAACCAGTTCGATACTATCCTGGCAAATGTTTCTTCGGAGAAGGTAGGTGTTTCGGGCAGTCCCCTCAAAGGAATTGAAGATATTCGGCGGGAGTTAAGCAAGTACACTCGCCAACCGGTGCCGCTCTACCTGACCAGTGCCTCGGTAGCCCGAGCGGCTCAAGGTCAGCTTGAAAGACAGCTTAAAGATAGCGAAGCTAAACCTGCTGGAAGGTCAATGCCAGCCTATAACTTCTACCTGGAAGGGCTCTCCAACCTGTTGCAATCGCTGGAAAGCCAGCCCATCCCTGACTATTTAGAGTTTATCCGGGAGCGCCAGGCAGCAATCGAAGAAAGTCTGCTTGCACCAAACGCTACCCGGTCGAACTCCGAGGAAAAAGGCAGTGAGGCTGGGAACGTAGAAGGTCCTGACATTACCGCTATTACCAGCACATCTGCTGAGCGGCAGCAAGGTCAGGCCAGAGCAAAGCTGACTTTAGAGTTGAGCGGATTGCCGCGCCTGGCGGCTAAAGTACGCCAAGCACTGGAAAGCGGTTCGATTCTGCGGGGCCGGGTAGCTAACGCCGAATATTACTATGGCCGGGTGATCAGCGAAACAGCCCTGGTGTATGCCCGGCACATGGGAGCCTATAAGCTGGGTTTGGGAGAGTTTGCTCAACCGGCCGGTAACCGGGAGAGCCGACTATTTCTCAAATTCCAGCACGAAACCCGCCAGCAGGTCGAGCGTTTGGAGGAGGAATTACGCCGGGAGTGGTTTGAAGTTTCCCGCCGCTACATTTTCGGGCCGCATACGCCTGAGATTGAAAAAGCCCGCAAGGGTTTCCTGGACACAATTGCCCAGGTGGTAATGGAGAACCGGCAGCTAATCCAGCTAGAGCAACATATCTCGACCGGTCAACTGGTTACAGATGCCTGGCGCAAGGTCTTTGAGGATGTGAATGACTGGCTGGCCCTGGAAGCGGGCCGCCAGATGCGCTCTCTGGTAGGACCTGCTTTGCAGGATATTGAACGGCTGGCAGCCAACTTGCAAAAGAAACTGACCGAACTGGCTGCTTTCCCGCTGGACGATACTTTCTGGTCGAACTACCGCCAGCGGTTGACCGCCCTGAACCAGCGTCTACAAGACCAGGCCGAAACCCTGGCCCTGGCTTTCTACACGGATAATCGCTTTTCCGTCTACGATGTGAAGGTAGCCGAAACATTGCACGTAGGAGATGCCTACCGCCGCCGGAGCGAGGTTATCCGACTAGTGCAGGAACGAACGTTAGAGTGGTTCAACAAGATGTACCAACTTGTAGCCAAAGTATCCATGACAAACCTCAATAGCTTCGTAAATGACCTGCGCTATTATGTGCTGGGCCTGCCTGCCGCTAACAGCCTGTTAGTTGGCCTCGAACTGAACGGGCAGGGCAGTGGTCAGTTGTCGCCGGAAGATAGCCTGATTTCACTTCTGAACTTGCGCTACCAGACCGATGAAAACTTCCGGCGGCAGTATGCTCTGCGGGAACCGACTCCGGCCGAACGAGTGGTATTTGAAATCCGGGGCTGGCTGGAACTGATTAAGACCCCTATCGATGGCCTGGCCGAACTGGGTAAGGCCGTAACTATTGCCGCCTCGACTGCGCCGGTGGTAGTCGAAGAAGCCCGGCCAACTGGCCCAAATTGCGCTGGCGACTCTGATCAGGAGACTGCACCTGATTTTAGCCAGGTGTCGAATGTGAGTAATTGGCCTACTGTAGGGCAAACTTCGGGAGAAGTTCCGGGAAATGCCGAGCAAGGCGATCAAGGTGGGATTGGGCGACAGGTCAACTGGCTAACTGTCCCAATCGAAACCCGTCACCCTTTCCCGTCAGTAGCCCGCCAGGTCTGGGAGCTGAACAACCCGGACGAGGACGCCCAGTCAACCAGAGTGCACTTTAGACGGATAGATTTAGGCAACAATAGCCCGGCAAATGCTCGAATCATATTAGAATCCCTGGGCCGCAAGCAGCACCAGGTCATTAGCGGGCAACAGCGCGACTTCTGGAGTGATCCTCTGCCAGGTAGGCTAATAACGGTTCGATTTCTGGCGGATAATGCCTCTCCAGGCTGGTTATTTAACGGTAGAGACAGCTTCAGCATGGCTGGCGCTTTCCATACCATCTAATACAAATCCCCA
>JAYSYV010000185.1:0-2275 GCA_043727245.1 Chloroflexota bacterium
GCGACTACTTTGAAACGCCAGATATACCTGCAAGCTCGCGGCCTGGTGGAAGACCTCAAGTATCTTGGCCGCGACCCCATGGCAGCCGCCCGTGAGGGCATTATCGCGGTCAGCCAGTACCGCACCCCGATTATTATTACGGGCCGCAGCTACATGGCAAAGAGCATCATTGACGCATGGCTCAAGAAATACAAAATGGAAGAATATTTTTCGGCGATTTACGCTAACAATACAGCTCTACCGACCCGCCAATTCAAGCTATACATGCTGCGCCGGTTGAATATTGACGAACATGTGGATGATGACGGGGCGATTACTTACTACCTGGCTAAAAAAGGGGTCAAGCAGCTTTTCTTGCGGGACTGGTCAGCAAACCAGGGCTTACCCTACCCGGCCAATGTGACCCATTTTACCAATATTGCCGAGATTGCCCAGTATTTATCCCGCGCCAGAGTGCAATCCTAGTTGTCTATATCTCAGGCATCAAAAAAACCTTCCCAGCTAGGAAGGTTTTTTTGTATTCCGAAAAGATTTCGAATTTATCTGTCCAGTATAAAATCAATAGCGGAATTGATTGGTGCTTGTCCTGCTGGAGTAAATTCGCTTCGGTATAGCTGATTAGGCGAGCTGTGCCGCGCCGACGTGGGTTACGTTTACTGCTTGCGGACCCTTGTCAGTGCTTTCAATATCGAAATCCACTTCCTGGCCTTCTGTCAGAGTGCGGAAACCGTCCATCTGGATGGCCGAAAAGTGTACAAATACATCTTCACCACCGGGCCGCTCAATAAATCCATAACCTTTAGCGTCGTTAAACCACTTCACCTTGCCAGTTGTTCTCACCGAATACATCCTCACTTTCTTAGCATCTTACTGCGTGCTACGTGCCGTTGGGTCACTTGTGGTCAACATTGACCAGCAGACTTTCCCGGCTACGCTTGGTGCAAAAATTGCCTGTTACTTGACTAATGTTAGCGCCGGAGACATTAATTTTATTCCAGCGGGTAGAGCGCCAGGATACTAATCCTCCGCTTCTTCCCTCTTTCATTTCAACACAGCTCAAAAAAAACCAGCCCTGCTTCTGCCGGTCCCAAGGGACACTAAGAAATGAAATTGATTGTTTTGTTAAACTGTGATCGGAGTAAGGGAAACAAGATTTCTTGTACTCATAGCTCTCATCCAAAAAGGATATTAACATAGCATTAAACTAATGTCAAACATTTTTTGGCTCAATTTTAATGTTTCGCTAATGTTGGAGAAGATAAAAATGTAGCTTGTGTAAAAGACTACAATAGGCTAAAATAAAAGCCTACTATTATTGGAGATTTAATACGAAAACCTAAACATTCTTTTGAATATTCTGCAACAACTTTGTAATGCCTAAAAATATAACCTTTTCCCGGCTTGCCACTTTGGTCTTGCTATCACTGCTGTTTTCGCTGCTGGGCGGTTGCGCTGCCGATAGTACGCCAACTTCTTCGGTCCAGAGTCTCAACCCGACCACTCAGGTCTTTACCCAAACTGCCCAACCCGATTTGGCGGCGACAGCGGCCAGCCATGTTCCGACAAATACGCCCCAACCTACTGCTACCTCGAAACCTACGGCCACGCCCCAACCGACCGCTACGCCAACGCCTGTTCCCACGCCCACACCAATACCTGTTCCCACGCCCACATCAATACCTGTTCCCACACCTACGCCTAAAATTCCGTTCATTGAACACTTTACCTTCAAGAAAAGCGATGTAGTGAAGCAGTTAAAACCGGGCGTAATTCACCTGCAACGGCTAGAAACAGGGCCAATCCGGGTAAACGTTTTGCTTTTTGACCTGACCGCCCCGGAGTTCAAACTACGAGTGGCTCTGCAAGACGATTACCTGAGTGGGGTTTCGCGCACTTCGACACTGGCGAAAAACAATAAGGCTCTGGCGGCGGTAAACGGTGACTTATTCAGCGGGACCGGTCTGCCACAGGGCATGACCATGACCGATGGGAAGCTGGCCCTGGCTCCCAAACGGCGGGCTACTTTTGCTTACGGGAAAGACGGGCCTTTTATCGGCTATTTCACCCAAAGCTTTACCTGGCCTTCCTCGATAATGTCGGCCAGGGGCGAGTATCATTCGCTGGAAGTGTTGAATACGACCTGCAAAGATAACTGGCTGTGTATCTATGACGACCTGACCCACGATTTGCCGCCAAGTTACAATGATGTCAAAGTCGTGCTGAACGCCGCCCACGAAGTAACCGCTATCAAGCAGGAAGCTTCAGTAAAAATCGC
>JAYSYV010000186.1:0-2270 GCA_043727245.1 Chloroflexota bacterium
CTTGCGCCCGAAACTGCCAAAACTGGTTTCCCCGTAAGGTAGGTACTCCTCGCGGTTGATAAAAGTATTTCCGTTTGAGTCTGCCCCGCCAATGACAACGCTACTACTTCCCAGGTGGTCGCCCAGGTGATACTTTACCCGCAAGGCTGGCGCACCGTCGTCCGGGGAAGCCTGGCCCACTCGGACCAGGGCCAGGCGGCTCTGGTTGTCCATGATGTGCATAGTATTATTTTGCTCGTCCGGTGAATTTCCCCAGCGGTAATGCTCGAATACACCTTCAATATAGATTGTTACTTCGTAAGCACCACCCTGGTGACGGACGAACTTCATCACGCGCTGGCCGGTAGCGTCATACAGGTATTGGGCGTGAACCGATGGTTCGGAACTGCCCGCCTGGGTCCGGTAGGTATACATTCGGTCGCTGTGATCCCATTCAAAATGGCGGGAGGTAGTTTCCCGGATAAGGTTGCCGTTGGGGTCGTAAAGGCAGGTAAAGGGCATCAAACCCACGGTCATGGCCGCCAGGCGGTTGCAGCCGGGAGTCAGCGAAAACTCTCGCGTAAAGCTTCCATTAGCGCCGGACAGGTGGCCCAGGCGGGTCATGTTCCCAGCCGGGTCATATTCATAATTCTCGCTATAGTGGCGCGTCCTGGTATAGTCCGTACACTTTGGAGTATCATCCCAGGCATTTGGCGGCGGGGGACTATTGCATTCACGTCCGGTGGCCGAAAGCAGGCGATAAAGCGGGTCGTAGGTAAAAGCCCGATCCAGTTGGTCCGGTTGAGTGGACAGCCCACTTTCGGGCGTGCGGTCGTGTAAGGCAACCATGTTCCCGGCAAGGTCGTACTTGTAGGCAAAGTCTTGCAGCGGTTGGGCCGGGGAGGCCGGTTGGTAAGTAACCCTGGGGGCGGCCAATTTTGTATAACGTTCCGTCCGCAGCCGGGCGAGGCGCAAGGTGAATTCATCGTAGGAATAGCGTGTCATGACCCCATTACCGTAGGCGATCAATATACGCTGGCCCCTGGCGTTATAAGCAATGTGTTCTATATAATTCGCGCTATCCAGCCTAACCCGTTCCAGGGTCCCGGCCCGGTTATAGGTGGTGACCAGGTGGTTTTTCTTACCCATAACATTGTCAGGATATTGCAGCCTCTTAACCCGGCCCAGAGCATCATAGCTGATTTCGGTCCGGTAGCTGGCGGCCAGTGGCGTTGCACTAACAGGCTCCCAGTTTGCCCGGAAAGGGTTTATTTTCCAGGTTGAGGAAGGAGCCTCGAAGGCGGCCAGGATAGCCGGGACAGCTATGACCTGGCGAGTTTTTTGCAACAGAGTGTTTTTGAAGTCGTAAGCCGTGAAGGTCAAAAGCCCGGCTTCATCATAATGCTGGTAAGGCATGCCAAGGAGATTACCGGACGCAACCTGCGCCTGGGACAACCCCGCTTGAGGGTCGTCACCGTACACCAACTTTTCACGCAAGGTGAGCGGTTGCCCCGCGCCATCCTGGGCCCATAAGCGGCTCAGGCGGCTGGCCGCGTCGTAGGAACGCAGGATCACAGCCCCTTTGCTGTCCTGCTGGTGCAAAATCTGACCTGCCGCATTCAGCATACTTATTCGGCTGCCCGCGTCAATACTGCCGGTCTGTAAAAGACGGTTTGCCAGGTCGTAGCTGTGCGTATAAGCCAGGCGGTTGAGCGCATCAGTTACATTCAACAGATTACCCCGAATATCATAGCTAGATAAGGTCCGGTATTCCTTGATTGCCGGAAGTGGAGCGGCAGGGGTGGCGAGTTGGGGCCGATTGCGTTCCACTACCATTAATGTCCGGCCCAACCCATCGGTAAGTTTACTGGCAGGCGTAAAGTGGTGGTGGCTCGGAGCCTGGTCGGTGAGAGGTAGGGGCGAGCCGTCAGGCTGTTTCTTAACCGGGTCGAAACATAGCGGGGCAAGGTCGTTAGCGTCGTAAGTATAAACCTCCCAGGGGGTCGGAAGAATCATACTGCTATCAAGCGGACCGCGCGGCACTTTATCGAGCGCTTTTGGAATACCGTAAATCACCCTCTGTTCCGAACCGTCAGAATTCAGGGTACGAATCACCTGGCCGCGTGGGTCATAAAACAGCGTGGCCTTCCAGCCCAACTCGGTGTCTACCGGTTGGGCATATTCCCAGCCTACCGAGAAAAAAGGCTCGTATTTTTCGACTACCAGTCCTTTGTTGTTATACACTTGCCAACCACTGACGACCACATTCGGATTGATTTCATCCAGGTTGG
>JAYSYV010000187.1:0-2269 GCA_043727245.1 Chloroflexota bacterium
AGTTGTATATTTATTTACGATGTGCAAAACTGCTTCAGTCAGCGTGGTTCAGGGGGTTACCGAAGCACGCTTTATCTTTTGCTAGAATGAAACTTCCTCTTGAAATAGCAGAACGCACGGGCTTAAATAAAGTTAGCAAGAATTCAAATTATTCAGCTACTCTAACGTTATCGCAAGGGATTTCAACTCTGGTTACAATTAGTTTGTAACCTTTAAATCAGCAGTCTAAATCTAACAAATCGGGAGTGCAAGCATGAGTTTTATCTATGAGGCAAGGTTGTCGGACTCGCCTTACGTAGAAACAATTACGTATAGCCGGACTGCGGGCAGTGGTACTACTATCCGTCCCGCCGAAAGCCACTGGCACATGGTCTTCGTGAAATACAAGAGCCGGATACAATCATTAGTTTTCGGGTCACTCCCGACGGCTGGCGTGGTATCTTACACTGAAGGGGCTGAGATTCTCTGGATTAAATTTAAACTCGGCACTTTTATGCCCCATCTGCCTGCCAGGGATTTCCTGAATGTAGAAACGCCTCTGCCTGGTGCGGCGACTAACTCCTTCTGGCTGAAGGGTTCGGCCTGGCAATTCCCTGACTTTGAAAATGCGGACATTTTTATAAACAGGCTCGTGCGTAATGATTTGCTGGTGCGTGACCCAGTTGTGAAGGCCGCGCTACAAGACCAACCGCAAGAGGTGGCCTCTCGCACAGTCCGGCATCGTTTTTTGCGGGCCACCGGCCTGACCAAAAGCCACATTCAGCAAATCGAACGCGCTCAACGGGCGGCGGCCCTTCTACGGCAAGGCGTTCCAATCCTCGACACTGTTTATGAAGCTGGTTATTTCGATCAGCCGCATCTGACCCGTTCGCTAAAGCAGTGGGTCGGCCATACACCTGCCCAAATCTTACTAAAGAGTGCGTAAGTAACTTGCCATTTTATACAAGACAGTCTACTTTATTCGAGTTATAATACAAATATTCTAACCATAATATCAATAACTAGCGCCAATAAGGCAGTTTCGGAACATGGAGGAATAACCATGAAATCTGTGCAATCGGACCAGGGAGAAAGCAATTTCCCAAAGGGTTTAAAAATACCAGGCGGTAATTATGAAAGGAACCGACTAAAATGACCAATGGCTCTAAGGGCAATTATGCCCAGGTGAACGGCATAAATCTGTACTACGAGATTCATGGTAAGGGCGAACCGCTGGTCCTGCTGCATGGCGGTTTAGGCGCAATCGAGATGCTTGGCGAAGTCCTGTCGCTGCTGGCAGAAGGCCGTCAGGTTATCGGGGTAGATTTGCAGGCGCATGGGCGTACCGCCGACATTGACCGCCCGATGTCTTTTGAAGCGATGGCCGATGATATTGCCGGACTTGTCCAACATCTGGGCTTAGAAAAAGTGGATGTCATGGGTTACTCGACGGGTGGTGGCGTAGCCATGCAAACCGCTATTCGCCACCCGGAGCTAGTCCGCAAACTGGTGGCTGTTTCTATCCCCTATAGACGTGACGGCTGGTATCCCGAAATGGCCGCAGGTATGGCTCAGATAGGGCCAGGGGCAGCCGAGGCGATGAAGCAGACTCCAATGTATGGGCTGTATTCCCAGATTGCGCCAAAGGTTGAAGATTGGCCGGTGTTGCTTACCAAAATAGGCCAAATGTTGAGTAAAGATTATAACTGGACGGAAGCTGTAAAAGCCCTCAAAATGCCAACGCTAATTGTGGTTGGGGATGCCGATGGTATCCGTACCTCGCACGCCGTAGAGTTTTTTGAATTGCTGGGTGGCGGCAAGGCTGATGGTAGCTGGGACGGTTCAGGTATGTCCAGTTCCCGGCTGGCTATCCTACCTGCTACGACCCATTACACCATCTTCACCATGCCTGCGCTGGCGGCGGTCGTCATCCCGTTTCTTGACGCGCCCATGCCACAGACCGCTTAAATATGAGAAATGCCTGGGTTATTAAGTAACCTTCAAGGAGAAATAAAATGGGAAAAGTCGGTTCAGGATTTTCAATATCACTGGATGGTTTTGTCGTGGGGCCGAATGATAGCCCTGCCAACCCGATGGGTGACGGTGGGATGAAGCTCTTTGAGTGGTACTCCAGTGGCGATACTGTTGTTGAAGTGCCTGGTGGTGATAAAGAATTCAAGCTATCGCCAGAAAGCGCCGAGGTTCTTGAGGGCATCACTAACTCAGTCGGAGTATTGGTGTACGGACGCAGAACGTTTGATATATCGGGGGCATGGGGTGGCAAACACCC
>JAYSYV010000188.1:0-2267 GCA_043727245.1 Chloroflexota bacterium
TCAAGAATATGTTTGAGCGTAAGAATGCCTGTTTACTTACTCCTCAACAAGATTCAGCGAGCCAGGAAATTCAAATACAGCCAGAGTTTAATCTACTTAAAGAGGTGGCAGAAAATATGGTGTTAGATGTAGATGCTCAAGTAAACTCAGAAGATCAAGAATATGCACCAGGCGACCAGATTCTAATCGAATTGGAAGCGGTTACACAACAGCAAGTTCAGGAACCGCCAGAACAACCACTCGAATTTAGTAGCCGTAAGCACTATTTATTTGAACATATTAAGGCGTTGAAGCTGGAAGGTTTAAGCCAGCGAGGAATTGCAGCAGAGTTAAGAATTAGTCGGCACACTGTCAAAAAGTATTTGCGGGCACAACAAGTCCCGCGCTACACCCCACGTCCTCACCGATCCAGCAAGCTCGATCTTTACAAACCCTACATTACAACCCGTTGGAGGGAGGGAGTGTACAAAGTTATGGAGCTTTTTTTGGAAATTAAAGAACGCGGCTACACCGGCTCGTGGGCCCTACTGGCCCAATATCTGGCTAAATACCGGTTGGAGAACCCGCCGAAGCAATCGGACAAATTAGGAAGAGGGCGGCCAACTGGATTAGGAAAAGCAGTCCAACAAGTGGAAGGAACTAGGAAGAAGCTGAAACCACAGCCGATGCTAAGTGCCCGAGAAGCGGCCTGGATAATGCTGAAAATGCCAGAAGATTTAACCGAGAAGCAACAAAACCACTTAGGTCATTTGCGTTCATTCGACCAGGAGATAGAGGCGGCTTACCAATTCAGTCAGGAATTCAAGAGAATGGTGAAAGAACGGGAGGGTTACAAATTAGAAACTTGGCTTCAAGAAGTCGAGGGGAAAGTGGCGCAAGAGCAATTGATGGAACTGGGTAGTTTTGCGAATGGGATCAGGCAGGACCAGGCAGCGGTAACTTTTGGTTTGACCTTAGAATACAGCCAGGGACAGACAGAAGGTCAGGTGAATCGCTTGAAAACCTTGAAGCGGTCGATGTACGGGAGAGCGAAATTGGCATTACTACGGGCAAGAGTACTCCATCGCGATGCCGCTTAAAGAAAGACGACTCTGGATAAGTAACTTCCAGAGGCCAGAAAGGGAGGTAGATTTATTAGCTTCACGCAAAGTGCGGAAGACCCCTTTTTCGCTTGACAAATACAGCGAAGGCCAGGCTCCTTGAGATTTCACAGGCCCTGGACCCGGTTCAGCTTCTCAATCAGCTTGTTGTGCTGCAAAACTCGTTGTGGAAGCAGGCTGTTTTACGAGGAAAAACGTTGCCGGTACCGGTGCCGGTGCTTGAGGCAGCTAAACCAGTACCCTTAACAAACGAAGAAACGGCAGCAGCAGAACAACCGGTCAAAGAACCTATCAAGGAAAAGGAAAAGGAAAAGGAAATACGCTTTGATTCAAAGGCTTGTTTACCATTAGGTAGTCCTATCGAGATCGTAGTTGAGGGAGAAGTCCAATTGAAGCCATTTCTAAAAGCGGTTCAGGGGTTTGAGCGCAAAAGGAAATACCACAAGAGTCAGAAGCCCCGGCTACCTCGAACCTACCGCACCCGCAAAGATCCATTCGAGGCCGTAAACATTGAACTAAAAGCTGCGATAATGACAGATCCAAGCCGAACATCCAAATCATTATTCGTGGAGTTGCAAGGGCGCTATCCCGGCCAATACCGGGATGTATGGCTTAGAACTTTACAGCGGCGGGTTCATGAATGGCGGGCAGGCATGATTATTGAGTTTGATGATGGCTGGTTAGAAGATGAGATTATCTCGGTGAGGAGTTTACCGGGGCCACTACGAGGGACAATTGCACAAGTAACAAAAGAGCAACTTGGCCTGCCAAGCAAATAAAACTTGAAACTTTGGTGGGTATGATCTTAAATGATGCAACGAGGGTAATATGGGTTACATTTTAAGATGATGCAATACGCCCTGCTTTTCTTATTGTCGTTTAACACCCCTCACCAACTTCGTCACTTTCTTTTGAGCTGGCTAAAAAAACAAGGGATAGATGATGCTTTAATTCAGCCTTACTCCGGTCATGCCAGCCGCCAGTCCCTGGAGCTTTATTCAAAACTAGCCCTTGCAGATGCTCAGAAGGAATATAACTCAGTAATCGGTCGCTTCCCGGTATGATTTAGGAAGCTAAATAAATAAGTTGTTAGTGCTGTAGGGTAGAAAACATTGCTTTAGCTAAATCATTTGAGGAGTCAGAGGGAATGTAGTGTCATAATTACAT
>JAYSYV010000189.1:0-2265 GCA_043727245.1 Chloroflexota bacterium
CCCATTAAAGCCATCCCAAAATTTACTAACCTTAACATTCCTCCACTCAGTCGATGGACTGGGCGCTGGGCATAATCTTGCATACCCAACTGTTCAATCAAGCTGGAAACCTGCTGCAAGGTATCATTTTCGGTCTGACCGCGTAACCTGCCAGTATAGTGAAGGGCTTGCTTTACCTCAAGTCCCCGGAGCGGGATAGGAGTCTGAGGCAAAAAACCGAATAATTTCTTGGCCTGCTCAGGATCTTTAACGACATTTACTCCCTCCACTATGATACTACCAGTGGTAGGCTTAAGCAGACCAAGCAGTTGGTGGACTAAAGTAGTTTTGCCCGCCCCATTAGGGCCTAATAGACCGAAAATCTCTCCTCTCGCTATAGAAAAGGAAAGATCGGCATTAGCCGTTATTAAGGAATTCCGAGACTTTTTACTTCGGAAGGTCCGTGTTAAATCTCGCACCTGGATGCTGAGCACCGAGTTGCTGGCTATTTCGGGCATTTTCTCGCTTTCTCCCATCTTGTTCTGGCCTAAAAGGACTTTTTGGTAAATCACTAACTCTCATATGGAGCCAATAGTGACTTTGAAAAGTCCAATTCCGCTGGGGCCAGGTGAACAATTAAACTTATTTTGCTTGTCAAGTGAGTAAAAGGTAGGTTGAACAGATCTTTAAGGGGAGTGCCGGGATCGAAACTCACCACAAGGCTGCTACCACGGGTATTCTCAATAGCCCGCACCTCCCCCCACAATTTCCGAGCCAGGGGAAGCTGTCCTGCGCTATACCAGATCCGGCTCACCTGCAAAAGCTTTAGAAAGCCGTCTTCGGGTATCACTTTTAGAATCTTGTTCAATAACCTGACTGGTGTAGGAACCTGAGTAACTTGCACATCGTAGAGCAAGGTGGTGTTAAAGATGCCCAGGCCAGCTTGGATAGACCCGCTTTTGTCTGGAATAACATAATATTTCGCCAGGGAAAGTTCAATCCCATCTAACTTCTTAGGAGTTAACCACTCCGACAGCCCTGCATTGGTCTGAGGCACATAAAAGTCGTAATTCCTATAAAACTCATTAAGACCCTGGATGATAAATGTAAAGTCGGCTTGACTGGCCTCCCGAACTGGGGAGCCTGAACCGATGCGAACGCTTGGCAATGTCTTTACAGGGGTCAGGGCTAGATGCCGGTTGGCTGCTTTAGATTGTTCATCAGGGCCAGGTTTTTGAGTGTAAGCGTAAACAACCAGCTTATCTTTGTCGAAATTCTGGATAGCCCAATTCAAAAGTTTGCTGCGGAGAAGTACTCCAAGCTCATGGTTGCGGTATTCAGGTTGCACAACTAAACCATAAATTAACAGAGCAGGGTATAGTTGCCCCTTGACTTGAATCTGGTGCGGCCAACCGTAAATTACTCCAACCAGATGCGTGTTGGTGTTGTCGTCCGGTAAAAAAGCCCCCAGGCTATAACTGCCAGGTCGGATCAAGTTAAAGGCTTGACCAACCGATTCCGACCGCATTTGCATCGTGGTAGAAACCAAACCCGGTTCTGGGTATGCTTCCAGTAAATGTCGAACGGCCTTATCGTCCTCTTGAGTAAGAGATCTTATTAAAAAATCGGCGTCAGCCACAGTTGTGTTCATGAGTTTAGATATACTTTCTAGTATTTGCCCGCTTTTTCCTCAGGAGTCAGTTGTTCGGCGTTGGAAACATCGAATTGCCAGTTAAATCCAAGTCTTGCAGCAATTTATTCAGGTCGAATCTTCTAGCCGGGCTATTACCGTTTAAAATCAGTGAAATAGCTACTTGCATGCCCTGCCCTGGCTTTGAATAAAAACAAATTTCACCGCCTGCCCCTTCAATGCGCCTTTGTATATTGCTTAACCCGAAATGGTTCTGGCCTACCAGCAAAGGTATAGTATCCAAAAACTTTGGATCCAAGCCTACCCCATCATCTACAACTTGGATTTCCAGCACATAAGCAGGAGACTTCGCTCCCATGTCTTCCACCTCCAGATACGCTGCACCCAGGGTTTCGGTCAATTCAATCAAAACCTTGATTGTTGTTCCCCCAGAATGCTTGATAGCGTTCAACAAACTTTCCTGAACTACCCGGTATAAACAAAGTTTCAAATCTTTGTCCAGCAGGCTCTCAAGTAAAGTTTCCTGCTGATCATCGCCTTCCAGAAATTCTGCAATAAATTTCAAGTCGGGATGCTGAACCCGATAGTTCTGAATAGTATAGTGCAGACCATATAAAAGACTTTTTTCCAGCTGT
>JAYSYV010000190.1:0-7022 GCA_043727245.1 Chloroflexota bacterium
TTTTATTTTGACAAACGATACGAAAAAATCTTACAAGGGTAGCGATAAAGTGCGCGATGTTATGGCTACTGATGTAGATACAGTCAACCCCTCTACTAAGGTAGGTGAAGCAGCCCGTCAGATGAGGGACATGAATGTAGGTTCGCTACCGGTGGTAGACCGGCAAGAACTTGTTGGCATCCTCACTGACCGCGACATCACTATCCGGGTAGCCGCCGATGGTTTAAGCGCGGACGAAGTATTGGTTAAGGAAATTATGACGGCTAACCCCGTTACGATAAGCCCTGACCAGACGGTTGATGAAGCAACCGAGGTAATGAGCCAGCACCAGGTGCGGCGCTTGCCGGTCGTCGAAAACGGTAAACTGGTCGGTATTCTGGCCCTGGGTGACATAGCGACTGACCCCGACAGCCAGGACGAGGCCGCATCAGCCCTGACCGATATTTCGCAGCCTTCCGAATTCGACCGCAGCATCCAGAGCAATAGTCAGGCGTAAACCACTGTTAGTTCGTGGTTTTTGTAAATATTGGGGCGGAGTTAAACTCTAAATGGTTTAACCCCGCCCTTTTTGTTGGGAATTTACAAGAATGTTGAAATTTAACTATTAAAATTGGCCCGGAATCAAAAATAGGGGAACAAATGTGACATACTTAACGTAATTCTAATAGGCTAAGAGTTACAATATGTCTGGTCTAGTCGCATGTCTAATCTTTAAAATTGCTCTACCCCGTTAAATACTTCCAAAGCCCAATTTTCGGCTCTGGTAAATGGAGGACTGTTGATGTTGAAACATCTATCGAAATGGAACTTTTTAGTTGCAGCGCTATTATCTTTTAGCGTTTTGTTAGCTGCCTGTGGAGATTCGCCCACCGCTACTCCGGCTACAGCGACGACACCGGCTAGCAAAACCGGCTTGAATATAGCGACCGGCGCTAAAACTACTTTAGCCGCTAATTTCCCGGATACAACTACTGTATTTGTATCTATAAACACCGATACCGCGAGCAGCCAGATTAAAAGCTGGCAGAAAATTATCGAATATCTCGCCCAGATTCCTGAAGTTAAGTTACTGACTCAGAATACGGACCTGTTGGCCCTGGCTAAAATCGGCACTTATGATGGCGACATTAAGCCCTGGATTGGCAGCGAACTAGCTATTGGTTTAACCGATGTAAATGCCGTAGTTAACCTGGCTACCGGCTCCGGGACCGCCAATTCCAGCGAATTGCCCGTCCTGGTCGCTGCCTCAGTCAAGGACCAGGCCAAAGCCGATGCCTTTATCGCCAAGCTGTCCACTCAGCTTACCGGGGCCGGGTTGACCGCGCCTACCAAAGAAACCTACAAAGATGCCACCCTCTATACTTTCAACCTGGGTATCGCTAATATCGTTGCCGGGTTGAGCAAAGACAAGCTCTTTATTGGCGGCGGGCCGAACCTTGTTAAAGGTGCTTTCGACCAAACCAACGGCAAGAGCCTGGCTAATAGTATTCAGTTCAAGAACACCGTCAGCAATTTACCGGTCGAAAACCTGGCCTTTACTTACCTTGACTACCAGGCTATCGTCAAGACTGTTACCAATAACCCCCAGATTAAGAGCGCTCTTAGCAGTCTTAACACGACCAACCTGGACTATACCGCCAGCATAGGGGCCGCTTTCTCGACCGCTCCCGAAGGCTTCAGGATTGACTCTTACCAGCTTTTCCTGTCGGATAAAATTCCGGCTGCCGTAGCCGATACGCTGAAGAAGGGCACTAATCCGAACAAGCTTTTGACCGCGTTGCCGGAAAATACCATTGCCTTTATGAACAGCCGGGATGCCACTAGCGTTTACAACACTTTCGCTACCAGCCTTAAATCAATGGGCGGTAGTACCGGAGTGGACTTTGACAAGTCAATTACGCAGTTCGAGCAGAAAAGCGGGCTTAGTGTCAAGAATGATATTGTTAGTCTGTTCGGCGGAGAATACGGTGTATTCGTTTCGTCGGAACCGGCTAACAAGGCTCTTCCGGTGGGCTTTGGCTTAATGACCGAGGCGACCGACAAGACCGCCACCCAGGCCAAACTGGACAAAATCGCTAACGCTATCGCACAGAACGCCCAGGGTCAGGTAACATGGGCCAACAAGACGGTTGGTTCGACTACCTACCGCAATGCTCAAATTACCGATGCCAAGAGCAAAATGACGGTCAGCGCCAACCTGGGTATTGCGGGCAATTACGCCTTCTTTAGCCTGGGTGACGATACGACTGCCGGACTGATTGGGGCCGCCACCGGCGGTAAGAACTTTACCAACGGCGCGAACGCGGAAAGCTTCAACAAAACAAAAGCTGGTCTGCCTACCGAAAACACTGGCTTCTTCTACCTGGACATCCAGGCCGCTATCAAAGTAGCAAAGTCGGTCATTCCGGCTGGTAAACAAGTCGATCAAGTTAAAGCCGTCACCGACAAACTGACCAAGCTTTACGCGATAGGTTCGGCTACCAAACAGACGTTAAGCCCGGCGGAAAGTTTTTCCTCGGTCTATATATACTTCCCGGTTACACAATAACCTCGAAGTTTAGCTAAACAATAAAAAGAAGCGGCCTGGTTGGCCGCTTCTTTTTATTACTCTTAAAGCCCCTTTACGGACGTGGCATTATAATGTCGGGAGAACCGTTAGGCTAAGGTTGTAAGGAATCATAGTAGTTACCTTGTTTTACATTTTTTCAATGACTATTTCACAAGAATCATCTTCTAATGAGTTAAAGGAGTCAAGATGAATATGATATCCAGATGGTATTTCAGGTTGAGCCAAAGACAATAGGATACGTGCAAACGAGATTAGACCATCTGAAGTAGCTTTGACATTCACAACTTCATTTTCTACTTGAACTGTGATGGTAAAATTTGGTTCCCATTCAAATCTCATTCCACCTTTGGTAGAGTAGTCTGGTATTTCAATTTGTATTTTCATTTCTGGATCCAAAAATAAACTACGACTGACTAGAACCCCAGTTTAGCGATGACTTTCTCGATGCCGGAGGCTTTGGGCAGGACCGTAACCAACACTTGATTACCTTTGCGAATGAGCGAAACATCCTGGTCCGTGGTAGTCCAGCTCTTTTTAGGGTCGGAGCCGGTCCCGTTGCCGCTAAGGCTAAAGAGATTTTTCATGCTGTTGGAAGCGGCATTGTAAAAATCGGTCGCTTCCCCTTCGCTATCCCATTGGGTCCGCCAGACGAAACCAGCCTGGCCCTGGGCATTCTCAAGCGCCTGGTAGCGATCCCCGGCCCAACCCTTGACCGCCGTGGCAGCCTGGGTTTTAGCCGACGGGTCCTTCGGTTTAGACATGCCGGTCTGGAGCCAGATACGCGAGGCCAGTTCCCCGTTAGTATTAATATCGAGCGACTTCCAACCGCTGCCCAGGACATCTACCATCGAAGGCAGGTCAATTTTCACCGGTTCGACTTTATTCTGGTACTTGGTAATGTGGATAATCTGGCTGGTGGACCTGGGCTGGTAATCGCTAAAAGCCTTGTTGACCGCATCCCATCCGCCTTTATCAAAAAGACTTTTTACGAAAGCATTGCCTTCTTCGTAGGGGAAAAGCAGGCTGGAACTCAGAATCAAGGGGGCGGTATCCAGAACATTGCTGCTAGAACTCTGGCTGCTCTTAATCAGTTCTTGCAGGTCGGCCTGGCTCAAATTGCCTCCCGCCACCCAGTTCAGTTGAGATTGAACAGCATCACCCTCAATTAAAGCCAGTTTAGCGACACTGGCATCATCGCTCCATTCCTGGTCTTCGGGCTTGCGGTCCGGGCTAAACTTTTGCAGGTCAAAATACTGGTCCTGCAAAGCGTGGGTCAATTCGTGTTCAGCCGTAAACTTGGACAGTGCATCAACCTTGCTGGGGTCGGCATCGGTAATAATATAAAGCTTCTTGGTGCGCGGGTCATAAAACCCGATAACCTGCTCGTTTAGCAGGTCAATATAGGTCCTGGCATAGTCGAAGGTTTTAGGCGCAAAACCAAACACCTTCAAAATCTTTTCATCGCGGGCGATATTTTCGGGCGGATTACTCTTAATAAATTCGGCTGTCTGGTACTTGGTCAGGTCCGTCCTGGTCATAAAGTTGGTTTCGACCGGCGTTTTAAAGGTCAGGTTGCGCGTTTTCTCGGTCTGCTTGATGATATTGGCAATTTCCTGGCGGGCCGAATCCGGAACTTTAACCGTGGGAACGTCAGCAACGCTACCGCTGGCCGCAGTCGTAGCTGCCGGGGTAGTTCCGCCAATAGCACCGGTCGTAACCGGAGCCGTTGTGGTGGTGACAGCACCGGTAGTGGCCGAGGTAGCGGTAGTCGCAGGAACAGCCGTTGTAGCCGCAATCGTAGTGCCACTGGCAACCGTAGTAGAACTACTGGCGACCGTGATTGCGCCAGTTGTAGTTGGAGTAAGGCTCAAAGGAGTGCTATTCTCCCCGCACCCGGCCAGAATAAGGCCGAGGGTCAACCAGACTATTAACGACAGCCCATAAAAACCTTTGCGATTTCGTCGCGTTTCGTTAAGAGGTTTTTTAAGATTTGTTCCAAGCATAAAATTGCATTACTCCTGATCTATTTTTATCAACCGGCAACTTTGATTATAGCAGATTGGATACCCCCGTTGAGCTTAGAGCCGGATGAACCGTATAAAATAGGAGAACCTCGCAATCTGTTCGCCTGCTCAACGAACAAATTCGAGGTTCTCTGTCTGGCCGCTGCTCACGGCCTTGGGATGGAGATTGGAGAGAAAAGATAGAGAGGTCTGTACTCCGTGAAGCGCCTTACTCTATTCCCGGTTCTCCTGCTAATTGATTGTTTAACCTTAAAAGGTTTAGTTCCTGTAAAAATTTACGTTAGTTATATTAACGTTGATTTTACCACCTTTTTCTAAACCATGGGTACTATTATTAAGGAATTTTTAATCAATTTTTGAAAATTGGAGACTTCGTTTAGATTCTAACACTTTTCTAACATATGAAACTTTAATTTTTCTGAAACGTATCTTTCTGAAAAGCCATCTGAATGGCGCTGCTTATAGATTGAACGAGTTTGGGAGGTTCTCCGGTGATGGGTTGGCTAACTATTTTGTACCTGGCAAGTTTTATTGTGGGACTGACCTTTACGGTCGGCGCATTTTTAATGAGCGGCCTGGGCCGGTTTAGCCTGATGCTGTCCCAATCGCCTGAACGCAAATTTAACTCCTGGATTAACTTTAATGCTATGGCTGTCATGCTGACCTGGTTCGGGGCCGCCGGTTTTATTTTCCGGTCCCTCAAAATCGGTGAAGTACTAACCCTGGTACTGGCTATCCTGATGGGAGTAGCCGGTTACGGCCTGATTTTGCTTTACGCTTTCCGGCATACCAACAACAAAAGGGTGACGGAAACTTCGCTCAAAGGTACTGTTGCCAGGGTAAGCCAGGCTGCCGAGGGCCAGAACGGCGGCGAAATTGTGTTTTATTCGCGTGGTATGCACCTGGCTGTCCCGGCCCGGCCCGCCGATGGTCGCAGCCTTATCCCCGGCACGCAGGTAGTTATTTTAAACCAGGAAAAGGGCATTGCCCTGGTGGAAGACCTGGACCGCTTCCTGGTCAGAACCGGGGCCGAAAAATGGTCTACCAACCACCCGAAACATTAGTATCTACGCCGGTATAATATATCAAGCATCAGGCGAAGTAACCCGGCCACAGGCTTGCCGTAGGGCAGCCATATAGGCTCGCGTTTCAGGCCAAAGCGGTCTGTCACCACTGTTTGAGGGCGGCAAAACTTCTTCAGGCTATCTGCCCCACCGTGACGATAGCCCAGGCCGCTTTCTTTAATTCCCCCAAAAGGCACTTCCGGCATAATATAATTTATTATCACATCATTGACACAGGTCGAACCGGCTTGCAGCTTGCGGGCCAGGGCTTCCCCTTTGGATTGGTCGCGGGTCCAGATGCTAGAAGACAAGCCAAAGCGGCTGGCGTTTGCCATTTTGAGGGCTTCCTCGGCATCTTTGACCTTGAAGACCGGCAGTAAAGGCCCGAAAGTTTCTTCCTGCATCACCAGCATATCGGGAGTTACCCCGGTAAGGACGGTCGGTTCGTAATACAAACCCTCGCGCCGCTTGCCGCCGGTCAGGATTTCAGCCCCTTTAGCCCTGGCATCGTCCACGTGGCGTTCGACCAGTTCCAGTTGGCCCAGGTGCGTCATCGGCCCCAGGTCTACGTTGTAAGCACCGTCCGGGTCGCTGCCCATTCGCAATTTTTTGACCTGCTCCACCAGCTTTTCCACGAAACGGTCATAGACCGGCGCTTCCACGAAAAGCCGCTCCACCGCGATACAGACCTGGCCGTTATTGTAAAAAGCGCCCGCTACTGCCCCACTAACAGCCCGTTCCAGGTCGGCATCCTTCAAAACAATCATGGGGTCTTTACCGCCCAGTTCCAACAGGACCGGAATCAGGCGGCGGCTGGCCCGTTCCATCACTTTTTTGCCGGTGTTGGACCCGCCCGTAAAGGCAATCATGTCGGCATAATCCACCAGGCTGGTTCCAGTTTCACCCAGGCCAGTGATAACCTGAATCAAACCGGGCGGAAACCCCACACCTTCAGCCAGTTCAGCCAGGAGTAGGGCCGAAAGCGGAGTTATTTCGGAAGGTTTGAGGACCACGGCGTTACCGGCAGCCAGGGCCGCCAGCCCATCGCCAAAACCCAATAGTAGCGGAAAATTCCAGGGCGAGATAACGCCTACTACTCCGACCGGGTGATACATAACCCGCGCCCGCTTAGTCTTGAGCAGGTGTAGCGGAACCGCCTGGTCTTTGAGGAAGCGGGGAGCGTTGGCGCAATAATAGCCGATAACATCGGCCAGGTAGAGCAACTCAATGAGGGCTTCCTGGCGAGGCTTGCCGTTTTCGGCCACCAGCGTTTCCACAATCCGGCTCTTGTGGGCCATTAGCTTGCTGCGCCAGCGGTACATAATGACCCGGCGCTCTTTAAAACTCAAAGCGGCCCATTCTTGC
>JAYSYV010000191.1:0-2260 GCA_043727245.1 Chloroflexota bacterium
GTATGAAAAACCATGTCGTGTGGATTGCGTAAGCCGGAGACAAAAATGCTGACCTGGGGGTCGCCGTTAGCCTGGGACTGGACTAACGAAATACGCCCACTGCCCGGCTGCGACACCAACAAATCGCCGTTAGGGGCATAGGCCAGGAAACGAGCGCCAGAGATACGGGCCATCACTGAAATACTGAAATTGGGCGGCACATTGAGAAAGCGGTCCTGGCTGAAAACCCCCGAACGCATACTGACCGGAACCTGAACTTTTACCTGGACCGAAGCGTCTACCGTGGCAGCGTTGGGCGCGGCCAGGGCGGTTTGGCCGGGTAGCGAAGGTAAAAAAAGGGAGAAAATGATAAGCACGATACTGAGCAGGGCGGTCCTGGAATGATTAATGATTGCAGAAGACATTTATACCTCTTTCTTGTAACTGTTTCCTTCTTCACAATTGAGGTATTGTAGCATTTAATCCAAAAAAGAGAACGTCAAAAACGTGGAACGCGGGAGAAATTCAATTAGAGGTTTTGCAAATTCAAAAAACCTGGCGCAAAACTAACTTGTTTCAAATCCAACTGACAAATGCTTTGGGTTAGTGCAATCCGCTCCTGGCTCCGCCACCTTTTACGTTCAACGTTTTTCGCCCGTTACTGGTCAATATAACGAAAGCACGCCGCCTTGTATCCAGGTTCAAGTTCCTCTGGCAGTAAAGGTACATACTGGTCCCCTTCCAACTTTTTCGTTACCGTCAGCAGTAGAGGTGTCTCAGTTGGGCAGCGCTCGAAGTTTTCGGGACACCAGCGGTAAAAAGGGCAGCCCTGCCGGTTGGCAGCGGCTAACTGGGCGCTGGCCGCGATATTCCCATCGGCGCTCAATTCCCCTTCCAGGGTATCCAGGGGCATAGTGTTGGCATCCACCCGCTCCATTTCGGTAAAAGCCATGTCCGGGTCAAGCGCTCCGCCGGGCAAAGGGCTGGGGGCTGAATTAACTTCCAGCAAGGTCTTGGTATAGGGATGGGTCGCCCGGTTGAATACTTCACGAGCCGGTAATTCTTCCATAAAACGGCCCGCGAATATTACGGCAATCCGGCCCGTTCCGGCAAAGAACCGGACCATGCTGGGGTCGTGCGAAATAAAAATAAAAGCAATTTTATATTCCCGGCCAAGCTGTTTCATCAAGTTCAGCATAGTTGTGCGGGTAGTCATGTCCAGGTTAGAAACCGGCTCGTCGGCCACAATCAGGCGAGGCCGCAACAACAAGGCCCGTGCCAGAGCCAGGCGTTGCCGTTCTCCGCCCGACAACTGGTTCGGGAAACGCGTCAGGTAATCCTCGTTAAGCCCCACCCGGTGCAACATGCGCGTACCGGCTTCCCTGGCGCTGCCCCCACCGCTGGGCGGATATTTTTCGGCTAAATCATACAACAGGCGGTCTACCCGGTTCTTGGGGTCGTTGGTCAGGCCGGTGAGGGAATCTTCCGCCAAATAGCGCAGGTGAGGGCGGAGTGTTTTAAGCTCGTTCTCATTCATACTCGTGATAGATTTGCCCCTGAAAATAACCTTACCTTTATCCGCCTTCTCCTGACCGGCGATAATCCGAGCCAGGGCGCTCTTGCCGCTGCCACTTTCCCCGATAAGACCGAGCGTCTCGCCCTCGTTAAGCGTGAAAGAAACTCCGTTCAGGGCCGGTATCCGCTGGCCGGAACCGCCCAGCAGCCCGCTAAAAAAGCCGCCATCCTCGGCGGGATAGCTTTTTACCAGATTAACTACTTCCAAAAGAGGCACATTTTGCTCTGTCATACCGTTTCTTCCTGGGGAACATTTATAATTATATTTGAAACATTAAGAAAGATTAATAATACTTCCTCTTTCTTAATGTAGTTCGTAATGTTGGTCTGTTAAAGTAAGGATGTTGAAAGAACAAAAGCTAACCAACCAACAAGCAATAAACTCTAACGTTTTAGCCCAATAGCTTCCTTCTCAAGTCCTAATTTCGTCGTTGCAACATCCTTACTCGTCCTGGCAGGTCTTACTAAATCGTCCTACCGTCCTGTAAAATCATCTAGCTTCACTCTAACGTCCTACTAACTTCCCGGCTTCCGTCCTTGCACAACAGTACCAACATCTTGCACCGTCCTTGTTTCGTCCTGGCTCCGCTCTCTACATTGCACCAGCGTCTTTACCGTCATACTACGCCTTCTACCGTCCTGCAACTTCACAGCCGTTTGTTAGCTTTTGGTCAATCACCGCCTGTCAAAGAGCAATCTATAACTT
>JAYSYV010000192.1:0-2255 GCA_043727245.1 Chloroflexota bacterium
TCCGCAACATGGTTGAACGCGACAAGAACCATCCAAGCGTCATTGTCTGGTCGCTGGGTAACGAGAGCGGCTATGGAGTTAATCACGACGCGGCGGCGGCCTGGATAAGACATTACGACCCCTCGCGCCCATTGCATTACGAAGGCGCGATTAGAACATGGGTAAACGGCTCCCGGCCTTCAAGCTGGGGTCAGGGACAGGCCGTGACCGATATAATTTGCCCGATGTACCCGCCCATCGTCGATATTGTCGAGTGGGTGACTACCTCGGACGACCCTCGCCCGCTTATCATCTGCGAATACGCGCACGCCATGGGCAATAGTACCGGCTCGCTGTCCGATTATTACGCGGCCTTCGAGACTCATCACGGCTTGCAGGGCGGTTTCATCTGGGAATGGCTGGACCACGGTATTCGCATGGAAAGCCCGGAAGGTGAGCCTTACTGGGTCTACGGCGGCGATTTCGGGGATGAACCAAACGACGGGAATTTCGTGGCTGATGGGATGGTCTGGCCCGACCGCACGCCTCATCCCGGCTTAAATGAGTTCAAGTTCCTGGCCCGACCGGTGCGCGTTACCGCCCTTGAGGCAGGGCAAGGAAAAATTCAAATTGAGAACCGCCGCTACTTCGCGGATTTAAGCGACCTGCGCGGAGAGTGGGTGCTAAAGGTAGCAGGTAAGGTGGTGCAGTCGGGCGAACTGGCCGGGTTAAATGTCCCGCCCCAGGGCAAAGTGAGCCTGACTATACCCATAAAGTGGCCGGACGAAGGCGAAGCCTTTTTGGAATTCCGCTTCACTTCCCTGGCTGCGACACCCTGGGCCGCCCAGGGTTATCAGGTCGCCTGGGACCAACTGGCCGCCCCTACCCCGGCCACCATGCCTTTGGCCGGAAAGGCAGCCCAGGCCGGTCAAATTGAGATTAGCGAGGAAGCCGGGCAGGTATCGCTCGGCCTGGAAGGGCAGCAAGTTACTTTTGATAGCGCCCTGGGAGAATTATTGAGCCTGGGGAACGACAACCCGTTGGTGCGCGGCCCGGTCTTGAACCTGTGGCGGGCCCCGACCGATAACGATACGCTCCAACTTCGTACCGGTAACAGCAACCATGCGGTAGCATTATGGGCCAGGCTGGGTTTAGGCCAACTTCAGCGCCGCCTGGAAAGTTTTCAACTGGTCAAGGACACGGCAGGTCATCCGACCGTGGAAATCAGGCACGTTTTCAGTGGACGGGAGCAGTGGGACGATGTGCAACACACCCACACCTACACTCTGCTAGAGGATGGAACCCTGAGTATCAGCAACCATGTCCACCTGGCCTCGGATTTTGGGGATTTGCCCCGGATTGGTTTGAACCTGCACCTCAAGTCGGAACTGGAAAATCTCACATGGTACGGTCGAGGGCCGGGCGATAACTACAGCGACCGCAAGGCCAGCACCCCGGTTGACCTATATAACAGCACCGTCACCGATCAATACGTGCCCTTCATCATGCCCCAGGAAAACGGCCATAAGACGGACGTGCGCTGGTTAAGCCTGACCGGTGCCGGGGGACACGGGCTTGAGGTCAAAGCGGCTGAGCTTTTTGAGTTCAATGCCCTGCACTTTACCGATGAGCAACTGACCGCCGCCAAACATACGCCTGACCTGAAGCCGCGCCCGGAAGTGATTTTAAATCTCGACCACGGGATGCGAGGGCTAGGGACAGGGCTGGTGGTGGACACGCTGCCCGAATACCAGTTGAATGAGCGGGAGTATAGCTTCACCTTTAATCTGAAACCGATTTAAGGGTAATAGCGGAATCGGACATAAGTTTTTCGGATTTATATCTGGATTAGCGGCCCTATCTATACTACAGTACAGAAAGAAAAGAAACGCACTGCTTTTGCAACCTGCCATTATAGATAGCAGGCCGCTAACCTGAAAGTGGACATTTACCTTTTGAATGGGAACCGGAAAGGAAAATAGGTCTTGATAACTTATCAAGGTGAAAAACCCGTAACCGATACTGGCGTTGAAAAAAAGTATTTATTGACAGCCAAACAGATGGCTACCTTTGTCACCAATGGTTTTCTGGCAGTGCCAGAACTGGTGTCGGACGAACTGAACCAGGCAGTTTACCAGGACATGAAAGACCTGGATTTACCGGGCTCCCGCATCTGGAATGACTCCCAGAACCTCCGGGCGGTCTTTGACCTGCCCCAGGTCAAGGGGATTATCCAGGGATTGGTCGGGATCAGCCCGGTTTACGACCACTCATCT
>JAYSYV010000193.1:0-6988 GCA_043727245.1 Chloroflexota bacterium
TCGCGCCCAACTGCTGCTGACCGTTACCGGCCTGGACCGGCCCGGTATTACCTCTGAAATCTGCCGGGTTCTGAGCGATGCCCAGGCCGATTTGCTGGATATTCAACAGGTGACAATTGAGCCGCTGCTGGTGATGGCCCTGCATGTGGGGCTGCCTGTTCCGCCCGGTGAAGAAGGGTTGGAACCTTCCGCCCTGGTTCCCGTCGAATTGCTGCGGCTGGCTTTGCGGCTGGACCTCCAATTACGAGTCCAGCCTTTCGTGCCTTCCTCCGAACCCAAATCGCCCGACCTCTTTTACGCCGTTACCTGCCTGGCCCCGACCATCCGGCCTGCCGCCCTTTTCGCCATTAGCAGCACGTTAGCCCGCTACGGCGCTAACATTGACCGGATTACCCGCCTGACCAAAGATTCTCTCAAATGCCTGGAATTGACTGTCCGGGCCACCTGCGACCTGGGCAGGACCGAGCTTAAACGGGCCTTGTTCGCCGTATCAAACGAGGTGGGCGTGGATATTGCCATTCAGCCCGAAAGCCTGTACCGGCGCAGTAAGCGGCTTATCCTGATGGACGTAGACTCGACCCTGATTCAGCACGAAGTGATAGACGAAATTGCCCGCCTTATCGGCATCGAAAAGGAAGTCGGTCTGATAACCGCCCAGGCTATGGCCGGTCAACTGGACTTTACAACCGCCCTGAAACACCGGGTCGCTTTGCTGGCCGGGCTTGAGGCCAGCCGCCTGCAAGAAGTGGCCGACCGGCTGGAACTTACCCCAGGGGCGGAAACTTTGCTAGGAGTCTTGAAAAAACTTGGCTATAAAACGGCCATCGTCAGCGGCGGCTTTACCTTCTTTACCGACCGCCTGAAACAGCGGCTGGACCTGGATTATGCTTACGCCAACACTCTGGAAATTGTGGACGGCAAACTGACGGGCCGCCTGGTTGGGCCGGTGATAGATGCTAAAGGCAAGCGGCAGTGTTTGCTGGATATTGCCGAAAAAGAAAATATCGAACTGGCCCAGACCCTGGCCGTGGGCGATGGCGCTAACGACCTGTTGATGCTGGGAGCAGCCGGGTTAGGTGTCGCCTTCAACGCCAAGCCGGTAGTCCGGGAGGCCGCCGATATGTCTATCAGCCAACCCAACCTGGATGTGCTGCTTTATTTAATCGGCATCCGCGAACGTGAACTGTCCGGTCTTGTCTAAGAACAGGCTTATGCAGGTCGAATCTTTACAAAGTAATAAGTATCATTTTGCCTAAAACTGGTTGGTGGTGTGTGAGATGGATTTTAGCCTAATCCTCTGACTACTAAAATCTATGCTAACCTCAATTGCTCTAACCCAATCCGAATGAATATGCTATAATCCTCCGATATAAAGCTTTTTCGCCACCTTTAACGTAATATGGAGGATTTTTTCAAACCAGCCAGCAGCAGGAACCAGATTAAAATCCGGCCCAGGGAAACGGCCCCGGTCCGGGAAATGGCAACTTTCTAATAGAGGGGAGAATTTATGAGCCAGCTAAAGGCTACTGCGGATTGGGCTGATACCGAGCTATGGGAAGACGCAATCGCTTATTATCACTCTTTGTTGGCCGGAAGCACCCGCCTATCCAGCGAAAGCATCACGAAACTTAAATCCGGCCTGCAAGAAGGCAAACTAACTTTTGGTGGTCGCCCACTTTGTAACGTGCTGCGGCCCCATTTTTTCACGCGCAAACAATGGGATTATGTCCAGGGTGTATGCATGGCCCTGACCGAGGCTATGGACCAACTCGGCAACGTCATTATGAGCGAAGACCAGGCTCAGGCCAGCGAACGTGAACGGCTGATTCAAGACCTGGCCCTCATCCCCGAAGAAATCCGTTTACTTAAATACGATACCGGCTACAAAGCCATCAGCGCCCACAGCCGCCTGGATAGCTTCTTATCGCCGGAAGAAGGCACGTTGCATTTTGTAGAGTATAACGCCGAGTCGCCCGCCGGGACCGCTTACGAAGAAGGGCTTGGCGACCTGTTTGAAACTCTGCCCGTTATGCAAGAGTTTTCCAAGCGCTACAATGTCAGCCGCGACCTGCTTAAAGGCAAGTTATTGACCATGCTTTTGAACAATTACCGTGAATACCTGGGCGACAAACCTTATAAACTTCCCAATATCGCCATTGTAGACTGGAACGGAGTGCCGACTCTGACCGAGTTCCAACTTTTGCAGGAATATTTCGCCACCCAGGGAGTTCAGGCGATTATCGTAGAGCCTAATATGCTTGACTACCGGGATGGACGGTTGTGGGCCGGTGATTTCGAGATTGACCTTGTTTTCAAACGAGTGCTTGCCAGCGAGCTTTTGGAGAGGGAAGATGAAGTAATGCCCCTCATTCGGGCCTATGAAGACGGGGCTATCTGCATGATTAACTCCTTCCGCTGCAAGATTTACCATAAGAAAATGATTTTTGGCTTGCTGACCGACGAAGCCAACGCCCATTACTTTACCGAGGAACAGTTGGGTTATATCACCCGGCACATTCCCTGGACCCGGCGGGTCCGGGCCGGTAAGACCACTTACCAGGGTCAGGAAATTGACCTTGAAACTTTTGTTATGGGAAATCAGGAACGCCTGGTTCTGAAACCCAATGACGAATACGGTGGTAAGGGAATTACGATTGGCTGGGAAAGCGACCCGGCAAGCTGGAAAGCGGCCTGGAACACCGGCCTGAGCGACCCCTATGTCGTGCAGGAAAAAGTGGTCGTCGGCAAAGAACCTTACCCCACTATCCAGGATGACATGATAATATTCGCCGAGCGGTTGGTGGATTGTGACCCTTATATATTTGAAGGTAAAGTCGCCGGGACACTGACGCGGCTGTCAGCGGCGGCTATCTTGAATGTGACCGCCGGGACCGGGACCACCGTCCCGACCTTCATAATCGAGGGGCGCGGCGAAGGCGGAGTACGCCCCGCCGACCCGGAAGGTTGCGCCTAGAGTTTTTTTTGGTAGGTTGGGTTTTGTTAGTGCTTGTTGAATGCTAGAGAGGTTCATAATGGCTATTTTACACAAACGCGAGAAAGAAACGTTCACCCTGGGGGTTGAGGAAGAATTTCAGATTATTGACCCCAAAACGCGTGACCTTAGCCCGCACAACGCGGAAATCATTAGAGAAATTACCCCTATCCTGGGCGATGATGTCAAGCCGGAAATGCTGATGAGTTGTGTGGAAACTGTTACGCCGGTTTGTAAGGATATTAGCGAAGTACGCCAATACCTTTTACGCAACCGGACGGCCCTGAAAGAGGTAGCCGGGAAGTTCGGCCTGGTTATTGGCGCAGCCGGGACGCACCCATTTTCACACTGGAACCAGCAAAAAATTACCGATGACATTCGCTATCACGTCCTGGAAGAAGAATTGCAGGATGTTATCCGAGCGATTTTAATCTTCGGGATGCACGTCCATGTCGGTATCGCCAACCGCGATACAGCCGTCGCTATCATGAACGAATTGCGCTATTTCCTGCCGCATATCCTGGCTCTGTCGGTCAGTTCGCCTTTCTGGGTGGGCCGCAATACAGGATTGCACTCCTTCCGTTCGGTCGTATTCAGCCGCTTCCCGCGCACCGGTATTCCCGAAGAATTTGAAAGTGCCGCCGCTTTCGACCAGTATATTGATACGCTGGTAACAACGCACTGTATTGATAACGCCAAGAAAATCTGGTGGGATGTGCGCCCGCACCCGATTTACCCCACAATTGAAATTCGCGTCTGCGATATGCCGACCCGCCTGGAAGAAACTTTAGCCCTGGCCGCGCTAATTCAGGCGATTGTGGTAAAATTGTACAAACTCAAAGAGCAAAACATGAGCTGGCGGCGCTATTCCCGTGGTCTATTGATGGAAAACAAGTGGCGGGCTATCCGCTATGGCACGCATGGCAAAATGCTTGACCTCGGCAAGCAGGAAGAAGCGCCGACCAGGGATTTGATGTTTGAACTGTTAGCCTTTATAGACGATGTGGTAGATGAACTGGACAGCCGCCGAGAGATAGACTACATTCACACTATCCTGGATAAAGGGACCAGCGCTGACCGGCAACTGGAAACTTTTAACGAAACTAAAGATTTAAAAAAAGTAGTGGACCGCGTTCTGCAAGAGTCGATGGAAGGGATATAATAGTCTTTAGAGGATATTTAGTAACAAAGCACGATTTAGAAATTTAGCCTGGCGGGTCGGCCCTGCGAAAGATAGACCGGATTTCTAACTGAAAGGAACCAAATGCGATACACAGACCGGCGTTTGAGCGATAGTCTACGGACTTTGCCATTTAATCTCGAATTTCTGCCGGGAGCCCGCAACGCCATCAACAACTGCCTGAAAGTCCAGGAAGGCGAAATAATGACGGTTGTCACCGATTTGGAAACTATCGAAATCGGGGCGGCTTTGTTCGGGGCGGCGCGTATCGCTGGGGCCATTACAACGGCTTACGTAATTGAGGATTATACTGAGCGCCCCATCAAGGATATGCCTCACCCTATCCTGGACGCTATCGCCGGCAGCAACGTGGCTCTTTACGCGGTCCAGTCCAAAGACGGCGAACTACCGGCCCGCAAGCAGTTCGTCAGCGTAATCGAACGCCACAAGGTCCGTTACGCTCACATGGTAACAATCAACCCGGAAATTATGCTTCAGGGAATGCGGGCCAACTACACCATAGTGGATACTATTGGGCAGCGTATCCAGGAAATGGTCGCGATCTGCCAGACTATTAATACCCGCACCAGCGCCGGGACCGATATTGAGGCCAATTTTGACCCCGACATGAAGTGGATTAAGACCTGCGGCATGATTACCCCTGAAATCTGGTCGAACCTGCCAGCCGGAGAAGTCTTTACGGCCCCGGCCAATGTAAACGGCATTTACGTGGTGGACGGCACGATTGGCGATTATTTTTCGGCCAAGTACGGCAATCTGAGCGAAAATCCGCTTTTACTTGAGATTGAAAATAACCGCTTGCGCTCGGTCAAGTGCGATAATCGCTATTTGCAAAACGAATTCTGGCGCTACGCCCATTTGAGCGAAAACAGCGACCGGGTAGGAGAATTTGCGATTGGGGCCAACATTGGGGTCAGTAAAATGATTTACAACCTGTTGCAGGATGAAAAACTGCCCGGTATGCACATTGCCCTGGGCGACCCCTATGGCAGCCAGACCGGGGCCGATTGGAGCGCACCGACCCACGTTGACGCAATCGCAAAAGATTGTGACATCTGGATTGATGGTCGGCAGATTATGAACAAAGGAAAATTTACTTTCCTGGATAAAGAGCTTTTAGAGCAGGCTATTCACGTTTAACCTGAAATAACTGTTTGACTATGGCTATAGGCTGAGGCTATGTCGGAACCAAGTAACCCACCTGCAATAAATTCCTCCAACAGCAACCAGGAGGAACCAAAGCCATCTATCTTGCTGGTAGATGACGAGCCGGATACCCTGATGCTAATCAGCTACAGCCTGGAACGGGCTGGTTTTGAGGTAGCCACGGCGGAAAACGGTCTTCAAGCTTTGGAAAAAGCCAGCAAGCAAAAACCAAATCTGGTTATCCTGGACCGGATGCTGCCCGGTATGGATGGTCTTGAGGTCTTGCGGGGGTTTCGCAAGCTCTACCCCGACCTGATAATCATAATGCTGACCGCCATGAGTTCAGAAAAAGACCGCCTGGAAGGGTGGGAAGCCGGGGTAGACGATTATATACTCAAGCCCGTAAACTTCAAGGAGCTAATCTTCCGGGTCAAAGCCCGTCTGCGAAGAAGCCCTGATGCCGGGAACCGGGAACTGGTCAGCGGTATGAGTAAACCTCGCGCCCATGGAACCGATAAACTGCTAATCCGCTCCGGTCTGACCGAGAAGCCTGCACAAACCGAGTTAATAAGCTATGGCTTGTTTGATGAAGAAGAAAGAAATCAGATAAGCGAAGCCCGCCGCATACAGGCGATTTTGCTAAAAGCCAGCCGGTCCGCCCAATCCTTAGAACCCGAGCGAGCCAGCGAGCTATACAGGCAAGCCCTGGAACTGGACTCCCGGAACGAAATTGCCCTGAAATGGCTGGCCTACCATACTAGCGATCCTCACGAAGGTTGCAAATACCTGGAACGGCTGATCGAAGCCCAACCTGGCAACGTTAAAGCCCAGAAGTTGCTCGAAGCCGGGCGGCGGCGCATTGAAGAAATTGACCGCCAATCTTTTTCCAGTATTATGAGCTATCTGAACACGATTCCCCATGAACCGGGCCTTTCACGTAGTGGGACAGTTACACCGGTCCGACGACGACTGGGACAATTGCTGGTAGAAAAAGGTTATATTTCAAAAGAAAATATAGAAACCGCCGCCAGTTTGCAGGAAATCTTCCGCCGGTCGGGTGAACCCAAGAAGCTGGGCGAAATTCTGACCGAATACGGTTATCTAACCGAAGACCAACTGCAACATGTCCTTAAAGAGCAGGATAATTAAATACTGTCCGGGCTGCGGAACCGGTAGCCCACGCCGCGCTCGGTCATAATGAAATAAGGCCGGGCCGGGTCGGGTTCTATTTGTTGGCGCAATTGCCCGATAAAAACGTGTGAATACTGACTCTCTTTTTCGTATTCAGGCCCCCACACATTCAGCAAAGTTAAACGATGTGTCACTACCCGCCCGGCGTTCTGGGCCAGGAACCGCAGCAAATCATATTGCTGGGGCCTTAGCTTCACCTCTTGCTCTTTCATAGTTACCAGCCGCCTGGTAAATTAATTGATAAGCCATCCAGATTAAATATATTGGCCGGTTCAGGCACTTTTTGATTATTCCGCCGGAGCGCTCCTTTTATCCGAGCCATCAATTCGTTCATCCCGAAGGGCTTGGTTATATAATCATCCGCTCCCAGTTCCAGGGCTTCCACTTTCTGGTGTTCTTCGCCCAGGGCCGAAAGCACGATAATCGGCAATTGGTTCCACAGCCGCACCCGCCTGGTC
>JAYSYV010000194.1:0-2248 GCA_043727245.1 Chloroflexota bacterium
TCCTTATCCTCCGACCACCAGATTGACCAGGGGGCTACTTCGGGCTGGCTGACCTTAAACCGGCTGTCGCTGAAAGCGGTTCCGTTACCAAGCCTGGCATTTTTAGCCGACCAGCTATAGTTAATCGTAACTCCGTCAAAGGTTTCCAGCCGCTCAAAGTCACCGCTGGGCAGCTTATTTGCCGCCACCATCTGCAACACGGCCCGGCCCGAATAATAGGCCGGTTTGGGCTGGTCGTTATCGTCAAACAGGCCGAAATTATTTTCGTACTGGTTAGCCCCGCCGACAATGTTGTTCAACATCCATTTGAAACCCCCAGCGTAATTCCGGCCATACAGAAAGAGCCAGACCGCCGCTTCGTAGGAAGCCGTTTTAAGTGGCGAGATCGAATTTTTACCGTCATTGTTGCTGTAGCCGAACTCCTCCATTACGACCGGCTTGCCCTGGTAAAAGGCTTTGAGATAGTTAATCATCGAAAGCGTACCGGCCAACCCTTCAGCCGAATCGCCGGGAAAGCGGTGGAACGAGATAAATCCCAGCGATTTATTAGCGGCCAGGCGGGCCATTTCCGGCCTGTTCCAGCCGATAGTAACCAGACGGCCCGGATCGGCCATAAGAATCGCCGCTTGCCGGACATCAATATAGCGCTGGACGGTGGCGTTGAGCGCCCCAATGAAAGGGTTCCACTTTATCGAGTCATAGCTGCTGTAATAGTCCATGTCGGTGGACCGGGGGTTATTGACGACCCAGGTATAGACATCGTTCTGAAATTCATCGTAAATCTTGAGAAGATTGAGATAAATATAAACCTGTCGCGGGTTAAGATGGCTCGGAATCTTACTCAGACCTGGCCCGGCCTGGTAAGCATCAGCGGCGGATTGGCTCATACGCTCGCCGTAGAGCCTGATTAAATCCTCGGTCTGGAGAGGGACTGGCCCGCCCGGATAAACCGAGTACATTAATTCGGGCAACTGCGGCTCGTTACGCAAATCATAGCCAAGTATCACCGGCGATCCGGCGAAATGGCGAGCCACCAGCCGGTCAACCTCGGCCACTTTATTAAGGTCAGGTTCGTAGTAATCGAGGAAAGTTATCAGCAGCCGCAAACCGTTTTGCTGAGCCAGGTCGGCCACAGTATCCAGTTTGGTCCAGTTATTGGCCCTAATATCGTCCTTCAAACTATCCTGGATAAAAATTCGGACGGAGTTGTAGCCCCCGGCGGCGGCCTGGGCCAGGTTCTGGCCGATCAGAGTGGGGTCGAATTTATCGTTATTCCACATCGTCCAGGCTCGGTCTATTGGCCCCTCATAATTTATCCCAGCCACGAAATAACGTGCGCCGTTGGCATCAACCAGTTGTTCACCCCTGGCCTGGATTTTTCCCACGCCGGTTGAGCTATTTCCCACCCGGTATTCCCCACCCTGGTATTGGTCGGCGACCAGAGCCTGGTTTTCGGCGGCAGGTTTTACCGCAGTCACGGCCAATTTAGGCGCACCGAAACTAAAGCGCTGGCTTTCCACCAGGTTGTCCGGGGCCGGGTTGGGAAGTAAAGTTTGGGGAACCGGGTTAGCGGCCTCGGCCAGCGGCATTTGGGCCATGTTCGGGCCAAAAAGAGAAAATAAAATCAGGAGCGTAATTAAAACGATAGCTGATTTGGCAGGTTTGGAACGGTGGGCAGTCATTCTCCAAATTCCTTAGATGAAATCAAGCTGAAGCTTGAATAAAACTATAACGGCAAACAAATAAAAAAACCCTTGTGGCAAAGCCCCTGCATCCGATTTTAAGTTGGAAAGACTCAATCCTATTAAAGTTTAGCCCCAGGGTAAATTACGTATCTTGCGAAAGTTTAACATAACTTTTTTATAAAAACAATAGCCATAAATTAAGTAAAAATTAATTTAAAAGTTCATAAATAACTGGCTCCCGGCTCTCTACAAAGGCAAAAACTCCGTTGATCATGTATTCCTGGAAATGGGCAGCAGCCCGGTGAGCATCCAGGGCGGCCTGGTCGGTATATTGTTCGTAGAAAAAGAACCGGCGCGGCTCAGTGGGCGAGCGGTGGACCAGGTACATAATGTTGCCCGGCTCGGCCCTGGTAGGCTCAACCATTTTCCGCAATAAAGCAGTTGCATCTTCGGAATGGCCTTCTTTAATCAGGTAAGTTACCGCCAGACAGAGCATAGTTTCTCCTTTTCAGCTTGCGTTAAGCGTGTGATTGCCTTATCATTGCACAGTATAGACTTTCGGC
>JAYSYV010000195.1:0-6983 GCA_043727245.1 Chloroflexota bacterium
GCGGTCAAGCAATATTTCGCCTTTATTGAGGAACTTGTCACAAAAAAAAGTAGTCTAAATTAAATTTCAGCTCTTATGTAAAGTATATCAAAAGAGCGCCTGTATACACGGATACAGGCGCTCTTTTTGTAGCCAGGGTTTTAGCGTATACCGGCGAATAAGTCGTATTCGGGGCGCTGGGCCGGAACGCGAGCTTTGAACAGGATAAAAGTATCGTTTTTAACCAGGACGCTTCCAAAGCGCTGGCGAATCTTCCAGAAAGGATGCTCCGGGTCAATCTGGGTGCGGTGCGTAACCAGAGCCTGGTGAGCCACCTGCCAGTTGTCGCCCACGTCAATAAAGGTGGTAATCTCGGTGCTTGGCGTACCCCACTCCGGCGGCAATTCCTTTCCAGGCAACGTTTCGGGTTTTAGCTCCTCGACCTCTTGCTCCTGTTCGGGTTTAGGCTCGTCAAAAGGCCATGGCTCTCCATTTGCGCGCAACTGTTTCCAGACTTCTTGCCAGGCCGAGCGGCTAAAGGCGGCAGTGTAAAGCTTGAGCGGCTCCCACGGTTCACCAAATTCTTCGGCTGGGAAGCGTTCCAGGTCGGCGGCGTAATCGAAGGCAGCCGAGGCGACTTTGTGGGCCTGAATATGGTCGGGATGGCCGTAACCACCGTTGGAGTTATAAGTCAGCATCACCTGGGGCCGGTGCTTGCGAACCAGCCTGACCAGCCGCCCGGTAGCTTCGTTCATATCGGCCTTCCAGAAACAATCCGGGTTGTCGTTGGCGGGTGTACCCATCATGCCACTGTCGCGGTAGCCCAGCCACTCGTGAGCGCTTAAATTCAGCACCTGGGCGGCTCGTGCCATCTCGCCCCGCCGAATTTCGGCCATGCGCGGCAAAGCCCATTCAGGGTCGAGGTCAGGGTCATGCATTTCGCCCTCGGCCCCATCGGTACAGGTGACAACAATCGTCTGAATGCCGTCGGCCCGGTACTTTACCAGCGACGAACCGCCGCTGGTAGTTTCATCATCGGGGTGGGCGTGGACCGCCATAATAGACAGAGGATTTTTTTCCTGGGTCATAATCAACTCACTTTCTATTTTAGCAATTTTAATAATCAGCTTATATTATAGGTGGATCTAAATTTAGGTAACTAAACGCCGGTTTTTGAATTTTCCGGGCCGGGCAGCCATACACTCATCGCACTGGCAGAGGTCGCGCAGGTGTTCGTAGGTATAGAGGCCGGTTTCGTGACCATCTTCCCAGACCGGCTTCAGAGCGTAAAGCCCCACGCCTTCCAACCGGCTCAACCGGGTTTCGTCTGGATTTAACGAGTTGATAAAATCAAGGCGACCAGGACGGCCCATCTCACCTCGGCAAGCGGCACAGGGGCAATTCCAGCGCAAGGTCGTTAGCCGGGTAAACCCGGCGTGTCCGTCGTTCCACTTAACCCTGACTTCGGCCTTCTGGCGGTCAACTTCGACTTCTTCCGGTTCAATATATTCCAAAAAATAACCTGTTTTCTTCTAAGAAACTGACCCTTCCGGCCAAAGTTGACCGAACTGCTGATGGAGTTCTTTCCAATAGTCGGTAGCTTCCTGCTTGGTGAAAAGGCCGAGTTCTACGGAGAAAGCTACGGCATCGAAAGCGCCCTTGACCATAACCGTTTGAACCTCGCGGATTGAGTGATACTTAAAATCCGAGGGCAGGTTGAGGTTCATGACGAATAAATCGGCCTCTTTTAGTCCGGCGGCCCGGTCCAATCTGCCGGTAATAATTCTTCGTGCTTTTAAGCTTAAATCTTCGGTTTCCATGGTTGAATTATACTTGAAGGACTGGACAGAAACAACTGTACTATTTTACAGTCCAGGTACAGGTCGGAAGTTTTGAAATTTTAACATTATTTCACGGAGAAAGGTAGCAGCCGGACCTGGAATTGGACGGTTTTATCGGAGGTAGCAATCCGGTCCACTGCCAGTAACCAGTTACCGCTTGGCGAAATATAGTAGGCCACCGGGCGTGGCACTACCGGTTGCGGAGTAGCAGTCGGGGCCGGAGTTGGGGTATTAATCACCGGAGTCGGATAAATAATCGGGGTCGGGTAAGGAGTAGGCGTGCTGCGAGCCTGGGCCGTAACCGTGTCGAAGCCCAATAGCGAAGTGCCAGGCGGTAAAGGCGTAACGGTCAGAGCTTGTGAAGGTGGTGGCAGGGTCGGGGTAGTTACCGGAGCCACCGGCGAAGTACCGACCGGAGGCACTGCTGTTACCACCGGGGAGGTGATAAGTGGGGCCGGAACCTTAGTAGCAACTGGTCCGGTCGTAGGCGGAGGCGGGGCGGCGGTTGCCACTGGTTCAAGCGCATGCTCGGTCAGAGGCGGCAAACCCTGTTCTAACAGGGAAAATCCCTGAAGCGAACCGCTACCGGTTTTGGTAGGAGTGGGGCCAGGCGAGGTCTTAGGCTGGATGGGCAAGCCTCGTAAGGGAACTTCCAGGGGTTTACCATCCAGGAAGGCTTTAGCCGCTGTGTCACCCAGGCCCACACTATAAAAATAATGCCCGTTAGGCAGCCATGTCAGTCCCATAACCCGTTCGCCCGCTTTTGTTTCCAGCACCTGGGCCAGTGTTCCGCCGCTTATATTAGCGTTGGTCAGGCGTTCCGCCGAAGAAAGCGGAGTCCCAGCCGTGACACCATAGCGCAAACCACTGAAAAAGTAGCGGTCGCCATCCGGCGCAAACAGCACGCGCTGGCTCTGGACCGCCGCTGCCGAAGCCGCCGCGCCCTGACACTCCGGTTTGGCTCCCAGAACCGGATCGCATTTGTCGTTAGAGCGGGTCAGGTTCTTAGTGATTTGCAAGTTTTGAGGGTCGGCCAGGTAGAAATCGAAGGTATACGCCGCCAGCCATTCGCCGCCCACAAGATTACGCAGCACCAAATAGCGGCTGTCCGGTGTCCAATCTACAACTGTAATCGGGCGGTCCTTGCGGTCAAGTAGACCAATTTTCCTGGTATTAAGGTTATAGAAACCCACCTCGCCAATCGGTATCGGGCCTTTCTGACGGCGCAAGGCAAAAATCGCCAGGCTGTTGCCGTCCGGGGAGGGAATAGCCGTATAAATCAGGCCGAGGTCTATATTGGAGTTGGGAAACCGACCGTTATCCAGCCGGAAAAGCGTTTCGGGTTGCGAACCGTCTTGCTCGGTGGAAAGCAAATAGACCGCCAGGCCACAGGCTGCCACCAGTTTACCCGGCGCTTGCCAGGTCACGTTGGTACAGGGTCCGGCGAAGATTTTTTTATTGCGAGTAGTATCGCGCTGACTATCAATTAAGACCACCGGCCCAGCCGAAGTAGCCGGGTCTTTCTCAATATAGGCCAGGAAACGACCATCCGGCGACCAGACCATGGAGCTTGCCAGGTCACGCGAGAGCCGGAAGCTGCCGATAATGCTATCGGGCGGGCGGACCATATAATAAAAATCGCCATCCGAGTTTTCCCGCAGCACATGGAGCATAAAGACATCCCCGGTAGGAGCCCAGGTTACATCCGAATCCGACCATGTACTGATACCCAGGTCATCCGAAGTCAGCATACCATCAGCCGGCGTGGCCGGAGTCGGTTTGATTATGGGCGTATTTACAATGGTGGGTTGTTCGGACGGGCCAGGAATAGTTGCGGTCGGTTCGGGGGTGGGCAATACTTCGCTGGTCGTGGGTGAGGGTAGCGTGCTGGTGCTTTGGGGAGTAGGAATGCTGACCGCCTGAAAGGGAGCCGTGACTGTCGGAGTAAGATTGGGATTCTGAGGCGGAGTTAGAATATTGGAATAATCGGGGGTGGGCCGTTGTTCGTTGCCGCAGGCGGTCAGCAAGCTCAAAAGCAAGATCAGGAGGGCCAACACGCTTCCCAAAACCTGTCTGCTAACTCTGCCAACTTTGCCTTGTCTGAACATACTGCGACCTTCCCCCTGGAAATTTGCTACCCCACTGCCTACCGGCTGAGTAACCCCGTGTCGTACTGACCACTTACAAACCGCTCGTCCGCTAAAATATTTAAGTGGAGCGGTATATTGTGCTTGATGCCCTCAATCCGAAAGTTTTCAAGAGCCTCTCGACCGCGCTGGATGGCCTCGGCGCGGTCGTTGCCCCGCACAATCAACTTTGCCAATAGCGGGTCATAGTAGGGCGTGACTGTATCGCCTTCCTCGAATCCGCTATCCACCCGGACATTTTCGGAGAGAGCCGGAGGCCGGAAGACCGCCAGCGTACCCGGTGAAGGTAAGAAAGTTACCGGGTCTTCGGCGTAAATCCGAAATTCAATGGCGTGTCCCTGGCGTATGACCTGGGCCTGGTCAAAGTCGAGCGGCTCTCCGGCGGCTATCCGCAACTGGAGTTCCACAAGGTCGCGCCCGGTGGTCATCTCGGTGACAGGGTGTTCGACCTGGAGCCGGGTATTCATTTCCAGGAAATAAAACTCTCCATCCCGCCCGAAAATAAACTCGACTGTTCCGGCGTTGCGGTAAGCCACCGCCGAGGCGGCTTCAAGGGCGGTCCGGCCCATTTGCTCCCGTAATTTGTCGTTACTGCCCAGACCCGGCGAAGGCGTTTCTTCCAGAACCTTTTGATAACGGCGCTGGACCGAACACTCTCGCTCGAAAAGATGCACTCCCATGCCATAATTGTCGAATAGCACCTGGAATTCGATATGGCGGGAATGGGGCAGGTACTTTTCCAGGAATACCGCGCCGCTGCCGAAAGCGCGTTGGGCGCGTCCCTGAGCCGTTTTCAGGGCGGCTTTGAGTTTTTCCGGCCCTTCGACCACGGTCATGCCGATGCCCCCACCGCCTGCGCTGGGCTTGACCAGCACCGGGTAGCCAATCTGCTCGGCGGAAACCAGGGCCAATTCGAGGTCTTCGACCGGCTCGGCGGTTCCTGGGGCAACCGGTACACCTGCCGCTTTCATTAAATTACGGGCCGGTATTTTCTGGCCCATTGCTTCCACGGCGTGAGGTTCGGGACCGATAAAGACCAGGCCCATTTCGGCGCAACGGCGGGCAAAAGCGGTATTTTCACTCAAAAAGCCGTAGCCGGGATGAACAGCCTCGGCCCCACTCTGGCGGGCTGCTTCTAACACGGCCTCGACGTTAAGATAAGAAGCGGTAGCCGGGGCTGGGCCAAGCAAGAATGCCTGGTCGGCCTCGCGCACAAAAAGAGCCTCTTGGTCGGCTTCGCTATAAACCGCGACAGTTTCAATACCCATGTGGCGGCAGGTGCGGATAACCCGGCGGGCAATTTCGCCCCGGTTGGCGATTAAAACACGTTTGAACATAGAAGCCATGGTTAACTTTACTCCAGCCTGAGCAGGACTTGGCCTTCCTGCACTGTCTGATTGGGCATTACCAGGATTTCAGCCACTTTACCATCTTCCGGGGCCGCGACCGGGATTTCCATTTTCATTGATTCCAGGATAAGCAGGTCTTCTTCTTCGGAAACCGCCTGACCTACTTCCACCAGCACCTGCCACACTGTCCCGGAAATCGGGCATTTGACATCAATCATCGCTCAGGTTATCTCCTTTGATAATATAAATTTGAGCTTCCATTTCAGTCCCTATTGATGGGGCGATTTAAGACCCTGTACCGTTAAAGTTTATCAATGTTACTTTACCATAAATTAATACAAAGGCAGTTTAACAATTCCCGACCTAAATGACAAGATTGGTGGAGTCTAAAACCATTCAAAGGCCGCAAATATTAAAAGAAAGGAGGCGGAATTAAAATGAATATAAAATAAAAAGAGCCGACGATCAGAATCGAACTGATGACCTGTCGATTACGAATCGACTGCTCTACCAGCTAAGCTACGTCGGCTTATTTCACCTCGGAACCACCCAAATCCACGCCGGAATTCTTAATATCTCATGGTCAGGGTGCGAGAGGGATTATAACATTTCTCTTTACTAACCGCAACCTGAAAACCAGTATATGTAAGCTAACTACTCTATAAAGTAATTCTTGCCAGGCATCAGGTCAAGGAAATTCGCCCAAAAACGACCACTTTGTCACGCCCTTCGGGAGTGAACCGAAGGGCGTGACAGGGGCTGGCTCGTTCTCTTTCTTTAAAGCCAGATTCATGGCAAGATTTTCTTTACAACGTATTGAAGTTATCTTGCCCCTGGTGACACAAATGTTGGGTAAAGGCTCTCCTTTTTTGGCAACCTGCTACTCTATTCCCCTCACTAGCATAGATGGTGAATTTGTCCTGGCAGTGTATAATGTTTATGATTGTCGAAGCGATACATTCCTAATTAAAACCAAAACACCCATGAAAGGCCATACTTTGACCATTGAGCAAAAGGAATTTAAACATATTGGTACTTCAGTTCCGCGTATCGAAGGGCGGGTCAAAGTAACCGGTCAGGCTCGCTTTACCGCCGATATTCCCATTCCAGGTAAACTGTTATTCGCCCGGTTTGTAACCAGTCCTTTTGCCCATGCTCGCATAAAATCTATATCCAGTCAGGCAGCGCTAGCCTTGCCAGGGGTAGTCAGAGTGGTAACTGCCCAGGATTTACCGCTTCTGCCAGATATTAATGCCTCGCGTAATCGAAATCCACTAGCCCGCCATGAAGTGCTTTTTGCCGGACAACCAGTGGTGGTGGTACTGGGTAATAGCGAAGCCGCCGCGACGGATGGCGCAGCCCTGGTTGAAGTAACCTATGACGCTTTACCGGTCGTCAGCACGACCCAGGCGGCTCTATTACCAGGTGCGCCGCTGGTCCGAAACCCCGTGGAATTAGGCAGGTCAGGTGGACACAATAACACCGGGAGCAACGAAACCCAAAGTCTACCGCCTAACGTCTCCAATCGTACCCGGCTTACAAAGGGTGATATAGAGTTAGGCTTTGAGGAAGCTGACGTTATAGTTGAAGATGTTTTCCATTTGCCAATGGTTTACCAGGGATATTTGGAACCCATGGCCTGTACGGTAATACCGGATTCAACAGGC
>JAYSYV010000196.1:0-2246 GCA_043727245.1 Chloroflexota bacterium
AGAGGACAAGATTTCTTGAATTTTGCCGAAAAAGTCCTGGAGGATTATGCGGTCCTGCAAGAGAATTGGCATCCTAAACAGCAGCAGGTAGGCTAACCCCCGGATGGTCTATGAAGGTATCATACTGGCTAAATTCACTATAAACTCCGCTGGCTGGCCGGTCTGGCTGATAGCAATCAAGAAAGGCGTTCTGCTATTTACAAACTCAGGCCATACTGCTAAAATCTGAACCACTCCATCGAAGCGATCTGGATGGACTCAGCTAGATTCAGCCGCTTTTCAACATGGATATTAGAAATTTCTGTAGCCTTCCGCTCGACTCATTCTACCTGGCCTTTTAACAGCTTTCCGCTTTGCATCTGGCAGGACCGGTCGCGCAGAATTATCTTGTAGAATTTGGTGTAAGTGTGAACCCAATTGCTCTGGGGATTGAACAGCTTCAAACCAACCCGTCCGTAGTACTGGGCAAAGTCAGCGCGACCAATGTCCCGGATTTTGCCAGAGGTTCCGGCTATCTCTTTCGCAAGGGCGATGTGCTAAACCTGGCCGACCGGGCCGAAATAGCCGGTAAGGTAACTTCGCTTATCGAACACGCCCCGCCAAATTATCAAATGCACCTGATTGGGCTGACCGAAGGTGAGGTTAGCGAGGACGAAGCCGGTATGCGCCTGGCCCGCCTGGTAGCAGGGCCGGGAGTAGAATTGCGCGGCCCGGTCGAAAGCCGGGTTAACCTGGTTTCCACCCGGCGCGGCTTACTGCGGATTGACCTGGCCCGTCTTAACCGGCTGAACGAACTTTCCGGCGTCGCAGTTTTCACCCTTTACGATGCTATGGCGGTCAACGCCGGGACGGAAGTAGCCGGGGCCAAAGTTATTCCCCTGGTCTATTCCCTGGAGCTTTTGGAGCAGGTCGCCCAGATAACTCAGGGTAAGCCGGTGGTGGATGTTTTACCTTTCCAGCCTTTCAAAGTAGGCGTAGTCGTCCGGGAGCAACTCAAGCCGGGACCACGTGCCCGTTTTATGGAAGCAGTCGAGCGCAAGCTGGCCTGGTTTGGCTCGGAGTTGCTGGGGGTAGCTGTCACCGAAAATAACCCTCAAAGCCTGGTAGAGCATCTGTCGGAATTCAAAGAGCGAGGCGCAGACCTGATTTTACACGTTGGCGGCCATGCCAGCGACCCGCTTGACCCGGTTTTCCCGGCCCTTGAGCAACTGGATATTCGGATGGAGCGGTTAGGCTCCCCGGCCCATCCCGGTACTCTTTTCTGGCTGGCCTACTGGCAAGAAACCGCCCTGTTCGGGTTGGCCTCGTGTGGTATGTTCTCTCGGACCACTCTGGGCGACCTTTTCCTGGCCCGGTTGTTGGCAGGCGAGCATCTAACTTCCGATACGATTGCCCGTATGGGTTACGGCGGGCTTTTCACGCGTGAGATGGCTTTCCGATTTCCGCCCTACGGCTTGAAAGACCAGGAAGATTAGACTTCTAAATTGCTGTTGAGTTTATTTAAAGAGTAGAATTCATAAAAAACCTAAAAAGGACTAAAAATTAATGGACGTTAGTGGTAATGTAGCAACCAAAGCCGAGAAAGAAAAACTCTACGATACCATGTTGGATTTCGATAACTGGAAGAAGGCCGTACCCGAACTGGTTAAATACGAGAAGCTCGGCGAGAACAGTTACAAAATGACTGTTAAAGTCAACGTAGGGCCAATCAAAGGCGATCAGGAGATAAAAGTTGACTTTACCAGCCTGGAACGTCCAGATTCGGCCAATTTCGCGGTCCAGAACTCTATGATTAAATCAGCCAAAGGCAACTTTGTACTGCAAGCTGTTTCCGAGTTGGACGGTCAGCTACCCGGCGGTGGCAAAATTCCCGAAGGCATCAAGTCGGTTATTCTTTACAGTTTGCAGCTAGATTCCGGCAATCCTTTCTTCAATTCCATTTTGGAAGGCTTTAAAGGCCAGGTAAAGACCGGTTTTGAAGAATTACTCGGACAACTTGGCTCGGTAGCCGAAACCAAGTAACTTTCGCAGTTACATCTCTCCGGTGTGAAACTAATAAGAAAATGAAAGGCTATAATCTATGGAGATTAGTGGCGAGTACACGTTTAAAGCGCCGGTCGAAAAGGTCTGGGGGATACTGATGAACCCGGACGCACTTAAAGCGTCATTACCTGGTTGTGAGAAATTTGAGGGAATCGGGCCTGACAGCTACAATATGACTATAAAAGTTGGCATAGGGGTTATCA
>JAYSYV010000197.1:0-6978 GCA_043727245.1 Chloroflexota bacterium
AACTATATGGCTTTTGGGGCTATCCGCGTTCTACAGGCTGCCGGGAAACGTGTACCCGAAGATGTCAGTGTCATGGGCTATGGCGATTTAGAACTTTCCGAGCGCTATACCTGGCCCTTAACCTCGATAAATGACCATAATGAAATTAAAGGCCGCCTGGCTATCCGGCGCTTGCTGGAAAGAGCGGCCCACCCTGACGACCTGCCGATTCGCTTGAGTCTTCCGGTGGAACTGGTAGTGCGCGATACTACCGTCCCTTTAAGGGAGAAATAAATTAATTACAACTATATATCTGGTATGGTTCTGGGTGAAAGATTGTCGGCGGCCCACGAAGTAAGCCAGCCAGAAATTAGGCGTGTAATGGGATACTTTTCATTTTGATACCAGGAGCATTTGAGCGGGAGTGAACTTAAAGACCCAACTTTCGTCTTCGGGCCGGACATAGAAGCTGCCAGAGCCGGGTAAGGTCACGCTTTTACCGGCCTTGAAATTATCGTATAGGGTTTCTACCACCTCTTCCAACCAGCGGTCGGCAGTCGCTTCGTCTGTTTGCATTCGCACCACCAACTGCCTGATAAGTTCGTTCTTTATGCAAGAAAATAATAATTACTATTCTAAAACGGCTAACACGGCAGTAGAGGCTCTGGAAAAGGCCGCCAAAATTACCCTGAAGTCAGGGAAGAAGTAATTGGAATAATGCTCGAACATCTCAAATTGTTTGATAAAAGGAGAAAGGAGAAAAAGTTACAAATTTCTTACACGGATTTTACAATTGTATTCAATAATAATAAATAACAGCTTATGCTTCTTATAGGCGTTAAAATCTTCTTGCCAGATTTACCAGCCACTAACTTAGCATCAGGATAAAAATATTACATGCAATTGTGGATTTTAAGCGAAAAGGATACTCGGAATTTAGTCTGGAGCTGGCTATTGCTGTTAAGCCTGGCCGAAATACTCCAAATTACCTCGGTCCATGTAGCTTTAGCCAATCAAACCGAAACAATTCCCACCCAGCCTTTACCAGCCTTTACCAGCCTGTGGCAGCGCAACGACCAACCGGTGGCAACGGGCAGGGTCAGCCGGAGTTGGACCTGGGGAACGACTCCCTTACAGGTCAGAACCGAACTATATGCCGAAGCGTCTGGCGGACAGCGCGTGGTAACGTACTGGGACAAAAGCCGCATGGAACTGACTGACCCCCAGGGCAGCCCGGTTTCTCCGTGGTACGTCACCAACGGTCTACTGGTAAAGGAACTGGTTAGCGGTCAGGTCCAGACTGGCAACACCAGATTTGTAACAGGTACGCCCGCCAATATCCCGGTGGCCGGTGATAGCCTTGAACTTAATCCGAACGCCCCGACCTATGCCAGCTTTGCCTCCCTGGCCTCCCTCAAAAACGATAACAGGGCCGCTGAGGCTAAGGGTGCGGCAGTTATCGCCCAGATTGATAAAGCCGGTAGTGTCAGACAGGATGAAAATTTCCAAACTTTTGGCATTAAACAAAGTTACTACGATACTACACTCGGTCACAATATCCCCGATGTCTTTATGGCTTTTTTTTCCAGAGACGACCTGGTATACCAGGATAGCGCCTATAAGTCCGACCAGCTTTTTGACCGGGTATTTACAGCCGGTCTACCACTTACCGAGCCTTACTGGACCAGCCAGCAGATTAGCGGCAAGACTTTGCCGGTTTTGGTTCAGCTTTTTGAAAGGCGTGTCCTGACCTATAACCCGGCCAACTTCCCGGCCTGGCAGGTCGAGATGGGCAACGTAGGGCTGCATTATTACACCTGGCGCTACAAAACCACTCCACCGCTACCTGTCGCTGAGGTAGTACCAGTCGTGGCATCTTCTAACTTTGCCAGGATTTCGGAATTTAACCCTACGGAATATTTACTTGAAATTGGAAATTCAGCCGTTAGGCGCAATGTAGTATTCAGCCAGAAAGGCGGAGCCTATACCGGCAGTTTTGTGAATCTGCTGACCGGGGAAGATTACATGGGTAAGCCAGGCCCGGAATTTAGCCTGAAAATGGCCCAGGAAAATGGTAACGATGCTGCCAAAATTGACTCAGACCAATTCAGGCTGATTGACGCGACTATCGTAACTCAGGATAAAGTACAGAGCCTGGCCCGGATAAGAATGGAGGGTAGTTTCGAGGGCAACCCGGTTAATTTAGCCCTTTATTATGAAGCCCTTAACGGCCAGAATTTCTTACGTAAATGGCTGGTGGTGGAGCCTTTTGTTGCGCCGGGTTGGGTTATTAAAGGCGTAACCCTCGAAGAATGGCAACCTGGCAGCGCCCTGGAACCTTTGAAACCTGCCGAACGTTATGGCATAACCTATGCGGACGGTCAGCCCAACTATACAACTTCAGTAGCCCAGGACGCAGTAATCACGACTCACTCCGGCCAGTTCTTTGAAACTGCCGCCGAATCACATTCGGTGGGACAACATGCCAACAGGCAGGAAGGCTTTTACTTCTTTGCTGCCTCGCTTTTCGGCCAGGAAAGCTTTAGCCGGGATAGAGGCTTACAACTCAGCAACACTGATTATATAAACCCGCAACAGACCTTTACCAGTGGAAAAAGCGTAGTGGGGGTGTGGCAGGGTTCGCCTGAGATGGGCTTTAAGAGCTACAATGATTATATCTATAACTTTTATGGCGTTATTAAGAGTAAACGTAACCCGGTAGTTTTTAATACCTGGTTCCCCTACGAAACTGGCATTGATGAAACTCGGCTGCTAGACACGGTTGACCGAATGCGGGCGGCGGGTTTTTACGATATGTTGCACGTTGACGCGGGTTGGCAGAGTGGCGGTCCGCTCAATGTTGACCGGGCCAAGTTTCCGGGCGGTCTTGAGCCGGTGATTGACAGGCTCAAGGCCAACGGCAAGACCGTCGGTATCTGGATGAATCCTTTTAGCTCGGTCTATTCCGGCCTGGAAAATTATGACCAGTTGCGTGAGCAGCATCCCGAATGGGTGGATGATGCCGACCCTCAGAAGAGATTCTGTCCACTTTCGGGAGCGGGTATTTATGTTCGAGATAAGTTAATGGACATGGCCCAAAACTGGCCGTTAGAGGAGATTTACTGGGACGGGGGCGACTGGAATATCAGTAATTGCCAGAGCGTCGACCGGAACTGGCATAATGCCGATGAAGAATACCACGCCACAATTAAATTCTATGCCAACCTTTTGAACGAACTGCATGCCGTCCGGCCCAACCTCCAGGTGGTCGTTTGGAACGGCCAGACTAATATTCATTGGTTGAGCGCGATAGACCAGTTACAGCTTTCGGATATTTATGAGCCGCCGGTTTTGGAGAGCGAATTGATACGCAACCAGCAAATGTATTATGCCAGTTATCAGTTTCCAAACCGGGCGATCTGGGGAGATTGGTACGGCCTGAGTTATAAACGAAACTGGGAAGATGGTCTGGGATTGCCCCAAAATATCATTCAATACGCCGAGGTCAGTATGCTGGGTAACGGGGCTACTCAGGCCGGGGCTTCGATAGACCTTTCGATAGCGCCTCCGGCTGTGATTACCTTCCTGAACAAATTATTTAGCTGGCGCAAACAGTTTAGCGATTACTTTCAGGTTTACCAGCATGTGCTAAATTTCCCGGATAGGCAATCCATCCGAGGTGAAGCTCACCTGATTGATGGGAAAGGTTTTATCATCTTACTCAATCCGACCGCCAGTTCTCAGCAAGTCGAATTTCCCTTTGATGGGCCGGAGCTTGCGCTAAAACCGGGTACAGCCTATAACCTTACAGATTGGACCGATTTAACAGCCGGTAAATCACTCGGCCAGGTTCAACCGGGCCAAAAAGTAAGCTTAACTATTCCGGGTTATGGTTATCAAATTATAGGGGTAAATATAACTTAAACCGGCCCAATCGCCTTAGTTATGCGAAAAGCTGGTGGCCGGTACGAAGGCTGCTAAAAGAAGCTCTCAACTTGCTTGTCTGGTTGAAGGCTTTTTTACAAAGAACCAGTAACGAGCCGTAGTGTTCCAGACAAAGCCGAGGGATTTCAGGCTATCGCGGTAGTAATAAGTGGCCTTGCCACCGACCTGTACCTTGCCGCCGACAATCTTTACTGATATTCCGAAAGGATAGCGTTCGGACTCCCGGATTTGACAGATGGCCCGGTAGGCTTCCCACGCATCCCGGCTAATATTTAAGCGGCCCCATTCGGTGGTGGCTTTACTGCTATTTCTATCTTTTTGTGAAGAAGGGTTCCGGTTGGTTGGGGTGCGGTCAGTCTGTGACGGTGCGGTATAGGAAGTAGTATAACCGGCCTCGAACAGCTTAACCCGGAACCCGTACTCCGCATTAATTTGCTGCATTGTTTCGGTATTACCACCCACATCGGGGTGATGCCTCCGGGCCATACTGTAGTAAAGTTCCTTAAGTTCTTCTAAATTTTTAGCATTGACAAGCCAGTTAGTATATGCCAAAAGTGTTACTTTCCAATAAATTTATAACTCAAAATCAGGGTAGTTATATTATACTACTCGACGCAATAAATATAATCAGGTGTTTTTTCAAAGGCCGGTTAGAAATTAAGGCCGGGTAGACTTGAGGTTGTTCAATTAAAAATCCCTGTAAAGCAGTCGGTTTAAATGCGACTGCTTTACAGGGATTTTTATGATTTAGTTAAAACTAGAGCATGCTGGAAGCCGCGCCCTGGCCCGTTTCGCCGGTTTCGGTGAAAGTAGGCCGGATTGAGCGGACAGGCCGAGTGTAGGCATGGGGTAAAGGACGGTCTACCTCAAATAGACGTTCAAACTCATCGCCTTCAAGGGTTTCCTTCTGAATCAGCAGTTCGGCAATCTGAACCAGTTTGTCCCGGTTTTCGGTCAGGATTTTCTTGGCGCGAATGTAACCGTGGTCAATAAAAGCTTTGATTTCCTTGTCAATCTCGTAAGCTATTTCGTCCGAATAGTTACGCTGTTCGCCAAGCTGACGGCCCAGGAAGACCATCTCATCGGCTTTACCGAAGGCTATCGGGCCTAGTTTTTTGCTCATACCGTAGCGTGTGACCATTTGGCGAGCGATGCTGGTCGCTTTTTCAATATCGTCCGAAGCACCGCTGGAGATTTCGTTGAAAATTATCTCCTCAGCTACCCGACCGCCCAGACCCCAGGCAATCTGGTCCTCGAACTGGCCCTGCGTCCCCAGTGTTCTATCATCACCTGGCAGAATCATAGTCAGTCCACCGGCCATTCCGCGTGGAATAATCGTGATTTTGTGAACAGGGTCAACGTTCGGAGTCATACGGGCAACGATAGCGTGACCAACTTCGTGGTAGGCCGTAATCATCTTTTCTTTTTCGCTAATCAAGCGGCTCTTGCGCTCAGGGCCGACCAGCACCCGCAAAATGGCTTCTTCCATTTCGGACATAGAGATAGTCTTGCGGTTGCGGCGGGCGGCCAGGATTGCCGCTTCGTTAATCATGTTTGCCAGATCAGCGCCACTAAAGCCGGGAGTCTGTTTTGCCAGGATTTCCAGCGAAACATCTTTTTCCAACGGCTTGCCCTTGGAATGGACTTCCAGGACGGCTATTCGGCCCCGGATGTCAGGCCGGTCTAGGATAACCTGACGGTCGAAACGGCCTGGCCGCAAAAGGGCCGGGTCGAGTACGTCCGGGCGGTTGGTCGCGGCAATGATAATGACATTGGTACTGCTATCAAAGCCGTCCATTTCGACCAGAATCTGGTTGAGGGTTTGTTCGCGCTCGTCGTGACCGCCACCCAGGCCGGAACCGCGCTGGCGGCCCACAGCGTCAATTTCGTCAATAAAGATGATACACGGGGCAACTTGTTTAGCCTGGGCAAACAGGTCGCGGACCCGGCTAGCCCCGACACCCACGAACATTTCTACAAATTCGGAACCGCTGATGCTGAAGAAAGGTACGCCAGCTTCCCCGGCGACGGCTTTCGAGATTAAAGTCTTGCCAGTACCGGGAGGGCCAACCAGGAGAACCCCTCTTGGAATACGAGCGCCCAGGGCGGCAAACTTATCGGGGAATTTCAGGAACTCAACAACTTCAGCCAGTTCTTGTTTCGATTCTTCGACCCCGGCTACGTCAGCAAATGTCACCGAAGTTTTGTCGCCTGTAAATTTGCGGGCGCGGCTCTTTCCAAAGCTAAGAGCCTGACTGTTGCCACCACCGGACTGCCGCATCATAAAGACCAGCACCCCGATAAAAAGCAGCGCCGGAAGAAGCAGGGTAAGGATATTTAGAAGGCCGCCAAACGAGGACGGTTCACTTACTCTAACCTCAACATCATTCTTGGTGAAGTCGTAACCGGCGTTTTTAAGTTGGCTGGTAAAATCAGTGGTAGAGGTTTCCCGGCGAGAAACTTTTTCGGTTTGATCTTTGTAGAAAACCTGGACTACATTGCTGTCATTGGCTATCACTATTTCTTTAATTGGTGACGGAACCGTTGCCGCATCTTTCAGTACTGTACTGATAGAAACTGTTTTGGCGGTATCGTTCCGGTTTCCTCCAAAAATAGTGAAGAATAGTAATAGCACGGCTATTATTACAATTAAATATACGAAACTATTTTTTAGCCATTTGCTGCTACCCATAAAAACCCTCCGGCTTACTTCCACCAACACGACAGGCTAATGTTAAAAGAAGCATTTGTTATTAAATAAGATCACTATAAGTATACTCTAAATTTGATAAAATGTTTCATTTCCCGGTCTATTATGGCGACTTTTTAACTAAAAACATATGAGAGTTTTATGCTAGCCTGTAAAAACAATATTTTAAGGGCCAAGTTGCTCCCGAAGCAGGTGTTTTTGGATTTTACCGAGGGCATTGCGGGGTAAGCTTTCGACCAAAAAGACCTGGCGTGGTTTCTTGAAACTGGCAAGCTGGTTGCGGCAGAAATCGGCCAGTTCGGCAGCCGATAGCGCGGCAACACCGGGGGCGGGTACGACAGCCG
>JAYSYV010000198.1:0-2243 GCA_043727245.1 Chloroflexota bacterium
CGCTTTTGCTGCTCGGCTAGAAATGTAAAAATATCTTCGGCGGCATCCTGGGGTGTACCGCTGATGGTGTTGCGTCCGTTGAAAGATGCAAATGGTTCGCTGAAGCCGCCTGGAAAGCGCTGGGGATAGAGCCGGATAAATATTTCCGCTCCCTGGCGCTGGTACTGGTAAAGGTCTTGCTCCATGGGGATGGTGGCCTGGTTATTATTGGCTCGCATGTCGGTGCTGAGAGCCAGGGCCAGGCCGGGTGCTCCGGCTTTTCCGGCGCTATCCTTGAAAGCCGCCATCGCAAGGCGCTGCGGGTCGGTCCACTGGAAGCCAATCGGGGCATGGATACCGTGGGCCGGGTTAAGGTGGTCAATCCGGGCCGGTATGGTTGGGGTAGGCGCAATTGGCCGGGCGGTTGGGGATGGCGGTTGGGGTCGAGCCGTGGCGGGGAGAGTAATTGGTAAAAGCGCCGTTTGTAGCAGCTTGCTGGAATTATTGGTAAGTAACAGGGTAGCCAGTAGCGCCAGGACTAAGACCATACCGGCAAAAAACATGATGAGGCCGGGACGCTTTCGCAAGAATCGAATTAGAAAAACCATTAAATTAGAAACTTCCCAACCTTAAAAAATACTCTGATGTTTAGATTATAAACGATGCAAGGCCCGTCCGGTTTCATAAAATAGGCCAAATGCTAAATTGGATTAGTGCAAGAGTTTTTAGGTTGTTCCATGCCAGCGGCATATTTTGTAGAAAACCAGGCTTCTACTAAGAAACATTCAGGATAAATGAAAGAAATGGTAAAATAGCCGACAGTGGTCAGTAAGTGCAAAAACTAATCACTCAACTTGCCTGAGCAGCTTATTATATGGCTAATATCCAGCCTTCTAAATAGAATTAAGAGAATAAAAAGTGGGAGGAGTTTTCTCAAAACCCTCCCACTTTTTTTATAGGGCAAAGATTGACTAATAACCCCGCTGCTTATCAACAATATTTTTAAGTTTTTCGCCGCTTACATAACGCTGCAACTGCTTGAGGAAAAAATCAAAAGAATTTTGGTCCAGCCGTTGGAAAATCCCGGCGGAGTGCGGAGTCAAAATAACATTTTCCAGTTCCCACAAAGGCGAAGAAGCTGGCAGGGGTTCTTTCTCAAAAACATCCAGCCCGGCTCCGGCAATAATCCCGGCCTGGAGCGCTTCGATCAATTCCTGTTCTTTTACCAGTTGCCCCCTGGCGATATTAATCAGGATAGCGGTAGGCTTCATCTGCTCGAATTGGGCTTTACCTATCATGCCTTTAGTTTCGGGAGTCAGGGGAGCCGTTACCACCACGAAGTCGGATTGGGCCAAAAGTTCGGGCAGTTGCTCGTTTGACAGGGCTAAATCCAGGTATTCGGCGGGAGCCTGGGGATTGGAGCGCGTGGCAATTACTCGCATTCCAAAGGCTTTAGCCCGTTTTCCTATATCCGTCCCGATGTTCCCATAGCCGATAATGCCGCAAGTTTGGTCGGTCAGTACGTCCATGCGGCCACGGAGTTCTTTCCAGGACCATTCCTTACGTTTTTGGGCCTCCCACTGTAAGGGCATCTGGCGCGAGAAATTTAGAATAAAGGCTAATACCTGGTCGGCTACTGAGGCTGAAATGATACCAGCGCCGTTGGTTAGGACCGCCGGACTATTTACTACGGCCTGGTCAGCCAGCACCATATTAACTCCCACCCACGGTATGTGCATCCATTTAAGGTTGGCTGCCTCTTTGAACTTTTCTATCGTTCTCCCCTCCCGAAGATATATCACATCGGCCTCACTCAGGATTTGCTCTAATTCCTGGCCGCTTAGTTCTTTCAGACCGTTAATAAAACACCCACCCTGCGGTTTCAGAACTGCTTCAATCTGGCCGACTTGTTCGGGTGAGACAGGTTGGTCCGAAACGACAGTTAATTTGCTCAATTTTTTCTCCCTCTTATCTGGCTGATATTACCCAAAATCCTGTCTGCCAAGAATACCACAAAATTAAACTTTCGCCGTGGTTTAACGGTGCTGTAAAGGCGGTTGGATTGCGCGATTCCAGATTTGCCGCTATCATCTGGCTACACTAAAACCTAAAGGAGGTAAAGCTTGATAATTAGCTACAATGGTAAACACCCTCAAATTGGACCGAACGTTTTTGTCGCTCCGAACGCCACCCTGATTGGCGATGTAATTATCGAGGAAGGGGCCAGCATCTGGTTTGGCGTAGTTTTGCGGGCCGACCAGAAC
>JAYSYV010000199.1:0-2242 GCA_043727245.1 Chloroflexota bacterium
CCGCTGGATTGGCCTTGCCGGTGGGCCTGGCAAATCAGGTCGAACCGGAAGACCTGGGGTGTCTGGATGGCCCAGAGCAATTCGCGAGGTGGAGTTTCCTGGACCAGACCGCTGGCCCGGTCTACCAGTTTAATGGTATCCTTGACCGGGACCGCCGCGACACAGGCTCCGGTTTCGAGAGCAGCCGCCAGCCCATCCACCAGAATCTTTTCCGTGACAAACGGCCTGGCCCCATCGTGAATCATTACCCAATCCGGGGCGGGTGAAGCCAGGGCTTGCAGCCCGTTCCAGACCGAATCCTGGCGGCGCGGACCGCCTTCGACCAGAGCTTTAAGTTTGGTCCAGCCTTCGACCTGGGCCAGTTCGCGGCCTCGCGCCAGGTTTTCCGGGTTCAGGACAATCACAAACTCACTTACCAGGGGACTTTTTTCAAAGGTGGCGGCGGTAAAAGCTAACAAAGGCCGTCCTCCGGCCAGGGCGAACTGTTTATCCAACCCGGCCATGCGCGTGCTGCGTCCGGCGGCTACAATAACCGCCGCCACTCTTTCAGCCGGGCGAGCGGCAAAAGCCGGGGCCGGAAAATCCTCTATTTTCTCAGGTTGAAGATATTCCATCCGGCTTATGCCTGGCTGCGCTGACCGTTACCGTTTTCCCGTTCCCGGAAAGAAGAAGGCCCACCCGGCGACTCATGGAAATCGCGTTCACCGCCGTTAGGGTTTGTACCCGGTACGCGGACCGTCGCGAAAATCATGCGCCCGGCTACCGTCTGAAGGGTGCGGGTTACAGTTATGGAGGCTTCCTGGTTCATGTAGCGGCGACCGTTCTCAATGACAATCATCGTACCATCATCCAGGTAAGCCAGACCCTGGCCCAATTCTTTGCCTTCCTGGGTAATACGCACGATAATTTCTTCACCGGAAAGAACCACAGGCCGGACCGCCTGAGCCAATTCGTTGACATTGAGGACTTTTACGCCCTGCAACTCCGCCACCCGGTTCATATTATAGTCGTTGGTAATCAGGGGCATGAGATTTTGCTTGGCAATCTTAATCAGCTTCGCGTCCACTTCGGTCGTATCGGTCGTGTCAATATCGGAGATTTCAATCGGCACAATCGAATCTTTACGCAATTTGTTGAGCATTTCAAGGCCGCGCCGTCCTCGGTTGCGGCGTTGCGCGTCCGAACTATCGGCAATATGCTGCAACTCGTTGAGGACAAAGCGTGGGATAATCAGCGTACCTTCAATAAAGCCGGTCTGGCTTACATCAGCGATACGCCCATCAATGATTGCACTGGTATCCACCAGGATAGAGCGGGCAAAAGCATTATTGCCTCGCGCCTCGGAAGCAACCGCATTAGCCTGACGATTGAGGCCAAAGAACTCGAAAATCTCGCGCTTACGCATAACCATTACTGAGATACCCAGATACCCGAAAATCACCGCCGCTAAGAAAGGAAATATTGCTCCAAGAGGTCCGGGTAAATGGGCCAGCGGAATGGTTAAAAGGGCCGCCATAGTTAAGCCTACAATCATGCCCACGCCCCCGGCTACCAGGTCGGCTGCCGGTAACACTCTGAGGCGTTTGCGGGTCCAGCGCAAAGCGGCATTAGTTACGTAGGGAGTTATGGTAGCGCCCAACGCCGCCCCTGCCAGGGCCAACAAAAGTACGGCCCGGTTCTGTTCTGGGCTACCACTGGTATCCAGGGTATACCCCAACTGCCAGCCCAATACCGCAAACAGGACCATTCCTACCAATCGCAAGAAAAGTCGGATGCCCATTAAATAACTCCTCGCCTGGTCAGGCCACTCAGAAGCCAGGCGGCGCATACCCAATTGAGTTGCGCGTATATATATAAACAGTAATATAAGAACTTAAGATTATGCCCGTATAAGGACAGATAAATCAGCCAACCTGTACCGGAATTAACAGTTAACTTTTATTTTATCATCCAGCTTGCTACACTGTCAAAGGTTGGCCGCTAATTCATTAATCCACCATTAATCCGGCGGTATATACGGCTTCTAAATTCAGGTTAACGTTACGCGGAATGAAAGCAAAAGGCATGCAAATTCTAAAATCCCCGGCCCGGCCCGGCCCAACCTTCTGGTTTCTGACCTGGCTATTCGTGGCGCTGCTGCTGGTAAGTTGCGGAGATACTCCAGCCGGTGCGCCAACCGCCGCCCCTACTCAGGCTATTACGGCAGCCCCGCACACCGGTTCGGCACCTTCTCAAACTTCCC
>JAYSYV010000200.1:0-6957 GCA_043727245.1 Chloroflexota bacterium
GAAGAAACTCGCCTGGCTGCTCTCCTGGCAAAGGGCTTCTCCGGCGACCCGACTGCCCTACCCGCCCGTGAAGCCCTGGCCCTGGCGACCATCGGCAGCGCCCGTGCGCTCCACATCAGCGATATTACCGGCTCATTGGAACCGGGCAAACGGGCCGACTTTATCGTGGTAGATTTGCAACCGCTGCATAATACCCCGCGCTTCAACCGAGAGCCGGAAGCGATTTACTCCCAACTGGTCTATGTCGCCAAATCCACCGACGTACAGCACGTCATAGTTAATGGCAAGTGGCTGCTGCGTGACCGCCAGCTTTTGACCCTGGACGAGCCGGAACTGACCCGCCAGGCCAACGAAATAGCCGTGCAAATTGACCGCTTCCTGATTGCCCGCGAGGGTAACGTAGTGCGTAAGCTGCTGGCCCTGGGTGGTCTGCACCAGGAAGAAAGCTTTGAAGTTCAGGTTAAAGCCCAACTGGTAGATTTGAGCCGGGTGACAGCGGTGTTGAATAACCCGGCCCTGTTCACGATTACAAAAACCTCGCACTACCGCCAGTATGATACTTACTTCTCTTTTGGAGATCAGCATGCCGAGCAACTTCGGTTGCGCGAGGATATTTACCTGGACGCTGAGGGCCGACCCACTCCCCGCAGCCGCTTCCGCCTGACCCTCATCGGGGCGGCCTCGGAGCGCGAGTTTCCTCGCTCAATCATCCTTAACCGCTCTCGCTTCACGGCTACTCCCGACCAATCCCTGCGCTTCTACCGGGAATATCTCAATCCGCTGGAGGAACGCGAACTGGTTAAGCTGCGCCGCCGCAACCGCTTCACCTATAAGGATACCGAACTTGCCATTAATATGGACGAGATGCTCACTCCGACTCAACCCGGCTTCTTTTTAGAGCTAAAAAGCCGTACCTGGTCCAAGCGAGATGCCGAGAAGAAGGCTCTTCTAATTGCCGAAATTCTGGACTTGATGGGTATTTCGGATGATCAGTTAATCCAGGAAGCTTATAACGTGCTGGTTACTCGCTAAAATTTTTAAAGAGACCCGGCCAGAGAGCAAACCCTGGCCGGGTCAGCCTCGTCTTACATTTATATGATAGACTCGGATATTATTCCCGAATAGGCCAGCTTCAGTCGTGAGCAACTTTACGATGATGTCGGATATTTAGTTGCTCTTCCTTGCTGCCAATAATCCAGCGGACTTCCCCCCTGGCCTCAATTACAACCATCGTAGCCTTGCTTATGGCTGCTAAAGGTTAATTCTGTCTGGATAAATAGGATAAATAGGTCTTAAATTTTATTTATGTAAGAAGTATAATGTGCCTACGAGCAAACCAGTTTCTAACAGGTTTTGGTTCCGTTCAAGGGTAGCTACTTTTGGTTAACAATCTTTAGTATCCTTCAGAACATGTTTTAAGTATCATCCGACCAGGCTTTAAAATGGCCCAAACAAATTTGTAGTGCAAGTCCTTTCAGTTTGGCCCGAATTATATACATAGGGCAAGCCTTTCAGGTTGAACCCGAAATTTGTATAACTGAATATAACTATTAATATAGAGGAGTGTCATGAAGCATACTACTACCAGGCTCGCTTTACTGGTTATCAGCCTACTACTCTTACTACCTTTATTGGTTGCCTGCGGTGAAAGTGCTACCGCTACTCCGCCACCCACTACGGCTGTGGCTACGACAGCCGTGGCTACGACTGCCGCCCCTGTTACCACGGCTGTAGTCACTACAGCGGCTGCAACTGTGGCGGTTACGACAGCGGCCCCGGCCCCTACTGTGTCTATAACTGTGACACCAACACTGGCCCCGGCAACTACCGCCCCCGTCACCACCGCACCAGCCCAGACTACGGCGGCCTCTACTCCCACGACCCCTCCGGCGGTCCGGGCTGACCTTTTCCCGTCGGACCCGATTTCAAAGGCTGATCCTGACTTGCAAGATATTTTGGTAAAATATGCCACCGCTTCTGGTACTCCCGACGAGAAGCTAAAGGCGGCGGTGGACCTTGCCACTGAAATTGGCGCTATTGACGAAAACCAGGAGCTTGAATTTGAGTTGGTCCTGGCAAAAGGAGCAGCGCTTCCGCCGGTCGAGGCTAAAGTTAAGGCTATGGGCGCGACCGTGGATGACTCAGAAGAAATTGTGGACCAGACCTATATGGTGGTTTCACTTCCCTTTAAGACTTTCGTAACTTACGCCGAACCGACCACCAAAGCGAATTTTCTGCGAGATTTAGCCGCTTTCAGCGGAGTTGCTCAAATTAATTTGCCCATTGACCAGAAAACGGAGGAGCTGCGGGGTATGCCTGCTACCCAGGCTGCTCTTATGGACGTACTGAAAGCGACCAAAAATCAGGGCGTTCAACTGATGGGTATTGACAAGTGGCACGCTGCCGGAATTACCGGCAAAGGTGTAACGGTCGGCATTGTTGATAGCGGCTTTAAGTTTGTAGATGAGCTAAAGGCCAGTGCCGCCTTGCCCACCGACTTCCAGGTGATGGATTTTGGTCAGAAGTTGCTAAATCAAAATAGTATTGATAATGGCGTTCACGGTTCGGCTGTCTCGGAAATAATTCATTCTGTCGCACCCGGAGCCAAACTGATACCCACTTCAATCCTGGGTACGAACGCCGAATTTAGTGAAGCCCTGGATTATCTGGTGTCCCAGAAGGTTGATATTATTTCAATTTCGATGGGTAGCAATTCTGGGGCTGAAGATGGCACTTCAGACCTCAGCCGCAAAATCGAGCAAATCCGTAAAGAAAAAGGTATTATCTTTTTCCTGGCCGCCGGTAACGAGGGAACTGAGCATTACGCCGGTATATATAGCCCTGACACCCAGGGTTTACACCAGTGGGTTCCTGGCGTTACTCGTATGGCCTTTGGCAATCCGAGCGATAGCCCGTACAAAACTACCGTTCTTTTACGCTGGGACCAGTGGCTTAACGGCGATGTAAACCCGGCTGCGACTGACCTTGACCTCGTAATTGAGGACGAGGCCGGTACGCCCGTAAAAGTTAGCGATGGCGACCAACGGACCCGGCCACCGGTCGAAGGCACTTCAATTACTATTCCACCTAAGACCACTTATTATATTAAGGCCAAACAAAAAGACGGAACGGCCCCTTCCAAAGATGCTTTCCGCCTGCACATTTTTACTTCGGGCCTGAATCCCCAGTACTTTACTTCGGTTATGTCGGTCGGCACTTCTGCTGACTCAAAAGGTGCAATTGCAGTTGGCGCAGTTGACCCGCCCGAAGGCGACGCTATCGGCAGTTACAGCAGCCAGGGACCGTTGAGCGATGGACGGTTTAAGCCGGAGATTTCCGGGCCGGCTGGAGTGGCAAGTGCCGCCTACATCCTCAACGGCGGTAGCGTTTTCAATGGTACTAGCGCCGCGACCCCGGAAGTGGCCGGGATGGCCGCTATTCTCAAAAGCGCTAACCCGACCCTTTCGGCGGACGACTTGACCCAGGTCGTCTTACAAAGCGTCAAGCGTCCGGCTGACGGGCCAAATACTGTGGTGGGTTTTGGGCGGGCCGATTTGACCAATATAACCCCTGGCCCGGTTACACCACTGGCTAACCCGACTCCCGCCCCCACGGTTAATCCTAACCCGGCCTTACAGGTTAAGCAGAGTACGCAGTATTCAACTTCCGGTAACGCCAGTCCTTCCGGGCCTCCGTCTCCTCGGTTCGTGGCCGTAGCCGTTGACCCTGCTATTAACGCTGCTTTTGCCAAAGCTTTCAGTACCGGTGGGGCGCAGGTTCAGGTCGTCACTTTTGCCGTGAGTAGTAACTCTACCGAAGATGTAATTAGCGCGGCGTTGGACCAGCTACTAATCGGAAAAGGCTATACGTTTTCTCTACCGGGAGCGACTAAACCGGCTAAAATCGGTTCAGGCGCATTTACGGGCGGTTATTATACTGCCCCTGGTGCTAATAGCATCCTGTTATTGTCGGCAAACATTCCAGCCGATCCGAACGGATTTGCTTTCCCGGCGGGTATAGACCCAACCCTGACTCAACAGCTTTATGCCCAGCTAAAAGACCAAAAATCTCTGGTCATAAGCCTGGTAGGTACTGACTTGTTGAAAGCAATCGGCGGCTAATACTGGTTGTGGAAGTTTGTTAGCCCGAATAACACCCAAAACCGGTTAATCCGGGAAGCTATAAGCTCGCGGTAACTCGCTAAATACAGAAAAGGGACCGGCCAGAGAATTAACCCTGGCCGGCCCCTTTTTCTGAAAGCTTTAATCAGCCTTCAATCATGATTTGCCTCTAATTGTCTGTTGATTTGGAAGGCAAACCTGTTAATTTACTCCGCTTCGTAATCGCCGCTTTTGCCGCCGCTTTTGTGGGCCAGCCGAATCGCTTCAATTTGCATGGCTTTATCGGTGGCTTTGACCATATCATAGATGGTCAGGGCCGCCGCGCTCACAGCGGTCAAGGCTTCCATTTCAACCCCCGTCTGGCCGCTGGTCTTGACTTCGGCTTCTATTAAAACCGCCGACCGTTCCAGGTCATATTCAAACCGCAAATCTATACCGGTCAGCATGAGTGGGTGGCACATTGGGATAATTTCGGAAGTCTTTTTAGCCGCCATAATCCCGGCAACCTGGGCCACCGCCAGCACATCGCCCTTTTTAGCCCGGCCTTCTCGGATTAAAGCCAGCGTTTCCGGCTGCATTCGGATTTCTCCACGGGCTATGGCCCGGCGGCCTGTTACCTCTTTCTCCGATACATCCACCATCCTGGCCCGGCCAGCCTCGTTAAAGTGAGTTAATTTGGGGATTTCTGTTTCCTGGTTGGCCTGAACCGAGGTATCCTGCTGGACTTGCCCCAGGCTTTCCAACTCGACCTGTTCCAGCTTTTCCCGGTCCAACCCGAATCTTTTCAAAAGAATTGCCGCCTGGTCGTCTGGATTGGCGGCAATCGCCAGCAGCAAATCGCGGGGCGTAATAAACTCGGCCTGATTTTTCTGCCGGTCGGCATCGGCCTGGCTGAAGACCTGCTGCGTTCGAGGCGTGATGTGCATGTTAACGGTAATCCCGCCGGTATTGTTGCCGGGCAGAGTCTGGGGAAATTCGGCTACCTTTTCCTCGACTGTCAGCAGGACTAAGCCCCGGTCCACCTTTAGTTGCTCTAAAATCTGGCCTGTAAATCCTCCCGGTTGTAAGAGCAAGGCCATCAGCAGGTGTTCCACTTCTAATTGGCTTTGCCGGGCTTGTATCAGCAGTTGGTAGCTGGTAGCCAGCACGTCCTGGGCTGCACCATCGAATTTATCGAAAGGGTTCATGGACATAATTTTAACGCCTTTATCTTTTCAGAAAATAGCCTGAGTTAAAAATAAGCCCGCTACTCAATCGAGTAGCGGGCCAAAATGCAAATTCTTACCAGTTTTGAGCCGTCAGAATTTCGGACGGTTCCCCGGCCAGAGCTTCCAGGTAATGTTCAGCATCCAGAGACGCTTTACAACCACTGGCCGCCGCCGTTATCGCCTGGCGGTAGCGGAAGTCATAGACATCACCGGCCACAAACACGCCCTTCACCTTGGTTTCGGATTCGTTGACTACGGTCAGGTAGCCCTTGTCGTTCATATCCAGCCAGCCGCTGAAAATGTCGGTGTTAGGCCGGTGGCCGATAGCCACAAAGACCCCTTCCAGGCTAATTTCCCTGGTTTCGCCGGTCTTGAAGTTGTGAACTTTCACGCCTTCAACCTTGTTCTCGCCCAGGATTTCTTCGATGCCTGTATCTACTATTACCTCGATTTTAGGGTGTTTGAAAACCCGGTCCTGCATAATCTTGGAAGCGCGGAATTTGTCCCGCCGGTGCAGCAAGGTGACTTTGGTTGCGAACTTGGTCAGGAACAGGGCTTCTTCCAAAGCGCTGTCACCGCCGCCGACAACTGCGATTTCTTTGCCTCGGAAGAAAAAGCCGTCACAGGTGGCACAGCTTGAAACTCCCCGGCCACGCAGTCGTTCTTCGCTGGGCAAGTTCAACCACATCGCACTTGCTCCGGTGGCGACGATTACCGCCTCGCCTTCGTAGACTTCGTTTTCTACAAAGACCTTCTTGGTCCGGCCTGAGAAATCGACTCTGGTCGCGTCGGCATCTACAAATTTGCTGCCAAAGCGTTCGGCCTGGCGGCGCATACCGTCCATTAACTCCGGTCCCATAATGCCGTCCGGGAAGCCGGGAAAGTTTTCGACATCGCTGGTAAGCATTAACTGACCGCCCGACTGATACCCGGCAATCACCGTGGTATCCAGGTTGGCTCGGCTGGAATAAATCGCGGCGGTTAACGCGGCTGGCCCACCCCCAATTATAACAACCTTCATGTTAGGCTCACTCATCTTTTTCAATACCTTTCTCGATTTAATATACGAACTTTTTCTATATAATATATACGTAACCTGGCCGATTTTAGTTGCAATACCGCTCTGCCACCGCCGGATTAACTATTGCCTCTACATTATAACAAAAAAGGCCAAATTAAACAACTTTTCTTAAATAAGAATTATTATTGATTAGGGTTGGTCTGGACTATACCTTGAATATGCCGGGAATTCCTATTTTTATATATCCAGAAAATTGGTTAAGCAGCAAAGCGTTCCAGCAGTTGATGTTGCTCGATGAGGCCAAGCAAATCTTCGTAGGTGCTGACCGTTTTGACATCTTCGCGCAGAGCCGCCGCTCCCGGAAAGCCGCTAAAATACCATGTCAGGTGCTTACGCATTTCGATCATGCCGTGATTGCCTTTGTATTTGACCATCAGGCGGGCGTGTTCCAGGGCAGTCGCGATTACCTGGGCCAGGGGCGGGCGTTCGGTCCGCTCTCGCTCGAAAATCCAGGGATTGCCCATCGAGCCGCGAGCTATCCAGATACCCTGCACACCCGTTTCGGCCCGTAAGCGTTCGATAGCGGCCCGGTCGGTGACATCGCCGC
>JAYSYV010000201.1:0-2238 GCA_043727245.1 Chloroflexota bacterium
CCACCTCCGGCCCCTGTCGAGCCGCCAAACCTGGAACTAACAGAGATGGCTGTTCCGACCTCGCCAGAGGCTTCAACACCGGCCCTGACGGAGAGTTAAACCTTGTTCAGCCTGAAAGTTGATGATGAGATTGAGCTAGGTTTATTTGAGGAAAGACATGCCCAGACCCTTTTCACCCTGACCGACCAAAACCGGGAGTATCTCCGAGAATGGCTGGCCTGGGTGGATTTCACCAGAAGTTCCGAAGATAGCAAGGGCTTTATCAAAATCACTATGAAGCAAGTCGCCGAGAACAACGGCTTCCAGGCTGGTATCTGGTACAAAGGCGAGTTAGCCGGTTGTATCGGCTATCACTACCTGGAGTGGTCGACCCGCCGGACCGAAATCGGTTATTGGCTGGGCCAGGCTTATACCGGACATGGAATTATGACGCGAACTGCCCGAAAACTGACCGAGTATGCTTTTGGCGAATTGGGCTTAAACCGGGTAGAAATCCGCTGCGCACCCGGCAACCGCAAGAGCCGGGCCATTCCCGAAAGACTAGGGTTTACCCAGGAAGGCACTTTGCGCCAGGTTGGCCTTGTCCATGATCGGCTATTGGAGGACCTGGTGGTTTATGGGATGCTGGCGGCTGAGTGGGGCAAGCAGTAATGTTCAGCTTAAAAGTTGATAATGAGATAGCGCTGGGCTTGCTCGAACAAAGGCACGCCCAACCACTGCTTGACCTGACCGTTCAAAGCCGCGAACACCTCCGGGAATGGATGCCCGTTTTGGGCAATCAGAAAACCGTTCAAGAAACCGAGAATTTTATTAAATCTGGCCTGAAACGGTTTTCGGAAAACAACGGCTTCCAGGTTGGTATCTGGTACAAAGGCGAATTGGCCGGGACCATCGGCTACAAATACTGGGACTGGGCCACCAGACAGACCGAACTGGTCTACTGGCTGGGCCAACCATACACCGGACACGGTATTATGACGCGAACTACCCGGAAGATGGTTGAATATGCCTTTGGGGAGTTGGGCTTGAACCGGGTGGAAATCCGTTGCGCTACCGGCAACCTTCCCAGTCGGGCCGTTCCCGAACGGCTGGGCTTTACCCAGGAAGGTATTTTGCGCCAGGTCTTTTGGAGAAACGACCACTTTTCGGACCTGGCAGTTTATAGTATGCTGGCGAATGAGTGGGCAATTTAAGGATTTTTAAAGGCCTGAGACGTGGCAAATTGTTTCTGTAATGCAAGCATGTACTTTAAAGGTATACTACTGGCGAATGAGTGGGGAAAACAGCTTTGAAGGTAAATAATGCCAAATCAAGAGAGATATTGCTAAAGCGGCTTGACGAAATCACCCGGTCGGCAATCAGGACCGGCCATGCACGGGCGGTCCTCGCGCTCGGCTCGATTGGCCTCGAAATGGACCGAATTGACGAATATTCCGACCTGGATGTGTGGGTCATTGCCGAGGACGGTTACAAAGAAGGCTTTATTAAAAATTTGGACTGGATCAGGGCCACCAGCCCGGTAGTCTTTCAGTTCAAGCACAGTCCAGGCGGTTATGGATTAACCTTTGAGGATGGTATCTTTGCCGAGGTGGATACTTTCGAGGCCGCTGACATGGCTTCCCTGAACTTTCCAGAGGCCAGGATTGTCTGGAAGGCCGAGGACGTACCCGATTCAATCCGTTTACCGCAACACGCGCCTAAACCATCAGAAAGCTCACCCGGCGAGTGGCTGGGAGAAGCTCTGGGAAACCTTTATGTAGGCCTGGGCCGCTACCATCGGGGCGAAAAATTGACCGCTATGCGCTTCATCCAGGTTTACGCGGTAGACCAGCTACTTAAGATGGCCCCTTTAATCGAAACCGAGCAACCGGTTTGGCGGGATATATTTGGCAACGAACGGCGCTTTGAATGGCGTTTCCCCGATATAGCCCAGGAACTGCCTGACTTTTTGCAGGGCTATGAGCGTACACCGGAGTCGGCGCAGTCCATTTTAGAGTTTTTTGACAGGCACTTCGAGTTAAACGCGGCAATCAAGCAGGCTATTTTGGGACGTATCGCACCGCTCCCGGCTGAAAACTAACAAAGCGGTGAAAGGATAGATAATGTCAGCGACCGAAAGTAACGAGCAGATGGTCAAAATCCGGCCAGCCCGGAAAGAAGATGCAGCTACACTTTTAAGCCTGTTGGACGGTCTGGCCGATTATGAGGAATTGCCCCGGCCTGACGAAGGAGCCAGAA
>JAYSYV010000202.1:0-6948 GCA_043727245.1 Chloroflexota bacterium
GGCAAGATTCAGTTCGCTCTCGCCAGTGGGGATGAGGTTTTGCAGGCGCGCGCCGGGAGTATTCCGGTCAAGCTGGTTGCCACGCAGTACCAGAAGTACCCGGTAGCCCTGGCTTCGCTCAAAGGCAAGGGTATTACCAGCCCAGCTTCGCTCAAAGGCAAGACTATCGGCATTCCCGGCCAGTTCGGTTCGACTTACATTGGTTTTAAGGCGCTGCTGGCGGCGGCTAAACTGACCGAAGAAGATGTTAAGGTCGCGACAATTGGCTTTACCCAGCGTGAAGCTCTCTCGCAGGGCAAGGTAGACGGGGCGATGGTTTATTCGATGAATGAGCCGGTCCAGCTTGCCAAAGCCGGGGTCGCCCTGGATGTTCTGGAAGTTTCCAGTGTGACTAACCTGGCCTCGGTCGGACTGATAACCAGCGATGCTCTCATAAGTTCTAACCCTGAACTGGTCTTGAAAATGGTCCGGGCCGTTCAGCGCGGTATTCGTGATACCCTTGCCAATCCCGATGCCGCTTTTGACAGCACCATTAAAGTCGCGCCCGATGCCAAAGGAACCGACTCCGATTTACAGCGCCAGGTATTAAAGGAAACGGTCAAATTTATGACCTCGGATATGGTTAAAGGCCAGCCTTACGGCTACACCGCCCCCAAACTCTGGGTAAGTTCGCAGCAATTTCTGCTGGATACCAAACTCATTCGTACCCAGGTTGACCCCCTTACCGCTTACACCAACGACTTTATCAAGGCCGATGAAGGTAAGTATTAAAGAATAGTAGCCAGTAACCAGTAAGAATGTGAAGGGATTGAGATGACTCAATCCCTTCACATTGTTGGATAAATGAAAAGCCGTTTTAATAGTGGTTTTGAATTGATCGGCTACTTCCGCGTCTGTGCAATATTGCTAGTTGGGCCTTTGTCACTTATAATCAATAAAACGTTATCTTTATAAGATTTGTGACTTTCGCTTTGAAACTGAAGCTCGTCAAAAGAACAAAAGCTGCCTTTGAAACGACTGTGGAAGGCGAGAGTCCTAACCCTGAAAATCTAAATTTATGATTTATGCTGGCACTACTCTAAACAATCGGTACAAGTTGGAGAAAAAAGTCGGTGAAGGCGGCTTTGCTACTGTTTACCAGGCCACTGATTTGCTGCTGGGCCGGACCGTAGCGGTAAAAATTCTCGATAATACTCTGGCGACCGATAAAGAGTTAATGGGCCGCTTTCAACTCGAAGCTCGCGCCGTAGCCGCGCTGGACCATCCCAGTATCCTGACTGTCCATGATTTTGGTCTTTTGCCGGACAGCGCTTTTCTGGTAATGCCCTACGTACCGGGTGGCGCTCTTTCGGTTCAACTCCGCGCCCGCCGGGCGACCCTGGAAGAAACCAGCGAGTACCTGGAGCAAATGGCCTCCGCCCTGGATAGCGCCCATAAGATGGGTATCGTCCACCGGGACGTAAAACCCCAAAATATTCTGGTCCGGTCAAATGGCCGTTTGGTTTTAACCGACTTCGGGTTTGCCAAGATGCTGGTAGATGTCAATGCCGAGGCCGCCACCAGGGCTTTGGGGACGGTTCATTATGTCGCGCCGGAACAGGTACGCGGTTTGGTCAGCGCTGCCAGCGACCAGTATTCGCTGGGAGTATTGCTCTATCAGATGGTTTCGGGTGGTTTGCCTTTCACCGGCACTCCCCACGACATGATTTCGGGCCATATCCAAAGGCCACCCCCGCTCCTGGCCGGGCAACCTGCTATGGCCGCCATTCATCCTTACATAGTCGAAAACCTGGACCGGGTTTTACAGCGCGTGCTGGCAAAGGTTCCGGCCAACCGGTTTTCGTCTTGCGAAGCGCTTTACCTGGCCTATCGCGATGCAATTGTCTTACCGGCTTACCTTACTAAGCTCGCTTATACGCCCAACCAGGCTGAAAAAGACGAAAAAACCGAACTGGTTGACCCTAAATATTTAAACAATGTAGGTGTAAATAATAAGCCCGGCCCAGCCTTTCCCCAGGTAACTCCTATCTCTACCCCGCTAGAGTCCAGAGTAACCCCACCCCAGGGACAGGGACCGGCTTTTGAGCCGACTATACTTTATCCATCTGAATACTCAACTGTCCCGGCCCCGACCCACATAGCGATGCCGCCCTTAGTCAGGCCAAACCCACCCTCGGTTCCACCTCGAACTCCGGTTATGGTCCGGCCTCCGCGCCTGAATGTGCGGACCGAACCGGACCAGCATCTCAATCTCAGTTTTGAACTGAAGGGTGACACCTTAAAATTGGGCCGGGAATTGGATAACCAGTTGCAAGTGCCGCTTTCCACGGTGTCTCGCCATCATGCCACCCTGTTTCAGGTGGGTCCGGTCGCGCCGGGCGTGAAGTATAAGATTGTAGATAACAACAGCCGTAACCAGCTAATCTACCGGGGCCAGATAGTTCATGAGCGCGTCCTGGAAGATGGCGATATTATCGAAATTGGTAAAAAGGGTTACGGTGAGTATGTAGTGTTTCTAACTTACATCGGGCCGGTATTCCGCTAAACTTTTCTGATTCTCCACCGGCATGTGTCCCTATTTAGGGCTGGTGGGTTCCTCTGAATGAGCCGCGTTGACCTTGAAACTCTGGCTCCTTGCCAACTTTGCCAGACCCAAAATATTCTCTTCAGTAATATATTAATCGGTCTATACATTACCAAAATCTTATGATACACTTACCAAAAGTGGTATTTACCCTTATCAATCCACCTGCCAAAAAAACTAAATAAAGATCCGAATCGACCTGTAAATGTTTAGCTAAACACAAAGGAGCCGCCCTAAGTGTACAATAATCTTTTGAGGCTAATTAAAGGACGAGATATTCAGCTTAAAGCAGTTATTAGCACTGCCCTGGCTTCCTATGTCCTCCAGCTCAGTGCCATTTTATTGCACTGGCATCTTTGGGCGATTGCCCTTGCAACTATTATTCCCTGGATACCACTTTTTACCATGAAAGTATTGTATAACAGCCGTCATTATGGGTTTATGGCCTTTTATATGGTGCTTATGTTGGTGCAGGTCGGCCATGTAGGTGAGCATGTCTTTCAAATGGCTGAGTATGCTATTTACCACGAACACCCTTATACTGGCCGGTTCGAGATTGATAAAAATCCTACCGCCAAAGTTACTATATTAAACGCCGGAAACCATTCGGAGGTCGGTCTCCCGGTGGGGACTAAATTAATTCAGGCATCTCTTACCGACCCGCCCCAGAGTGATGTCTGGGTAGACCCGGTTACAAATAAAGCTGTAGCTTTTCCGAACTGCGCCGGTTGGACCTGGAACGGACCGGGTTGTAGCTCGGCTCACGGGGTCTTTGGTGAGTTGGACCGCGAGTTAATTCACTTCCTGTGGGATGGGGCCATCCTGATTGCCTGTACCGTCCTGTTCTTCCGCTTCCGAAATAATCCCTGGACCAAGTGGGCCTTGCTGGCGGCTGTAATTCACCAGATTGAGCATATTTTCCTCTTTAGTTCCAGCCTGGTATCGTCAAGCGGTTATCCAGGGGAAGGCACTTACCTGGGATTACGCGCTTTACAGTGGGATGCCGGGATATTGGCTCATAACGGGGTACTCGGTACGGCCATTCCGTTTTTCAATAGTATTACACCGAACCGGATTAACATCCATTTCTTCTACAATACAATGGTAATGATTCCGATGATACTGGCCTTCGCCTATGAAGTACGGCGCATCTATGACGAATGGCTGGCTAAAGCCCTGCCCAATTTGAGCCGGGACCAGTTGATTTATTTCAGCCAGGAGGCCAAACCCGGCAAGTTCGAGGTCAACCAGATTATCTTTAACCAGGGTGATGCGGCTGACCGCTTTTATATTATTACCAGGGGCCAGGTCGAGATTTTACGAGCGGATAGGCGAGGCTTCCAGAAGCCGATTGCCACCCTGAGCGAAGGGGCTTACTTTGGTGAAATCGGTATCTTAGGCCGGACCCGGCGCACCGCTACCGTGAAGGCGCTTACCTCGGTGGAGGTCTTGAGCCTGGACGAAAATACTTTCCGCTCAATGATTGCGGCAAGCGGCGAAAGTTACCGGGATGTGGACATCATTGTGAAGCGGCGCATCAAGCAACTGGGGGCGGTCCAGGGCAAGAACGTGGACCGGAAAATTGATGCCGACCCGGATGTGCTGGTCAAGAGTCGGGTTATTCAGGGCTGGCTGGACGATATGGAGTATAAGAGCCAGCTTTTGAACTGGAACGGCCTGGCCGAACCGGTCGCGCCCAAGGGCGCACCCCTCAGTCGCAACGGCACGCCCGGTCCGCTTCAAGCGCCCTCCTTCCCGAGTACCCAGGCGGCTGTCACAGTTTTACCGCCGCCGGTCCGTCCACCCCAATATACCGGCGGGAACAACTCGACGGTTCAATCGCCGGACCCTATGGCGATGCCGGTGGTTCACCTCGAACCGGGCAACGGTTATCAAGTCCCGCCTGTGCCTACCGGTATAACTGGTAGCCTGAAAGTTCGCAGCGGCAATTCTACCGGGGAACGTTTTGAAATCAATGCGCCCCGACTGGTAATTGGCCGCCGCAGCAAGGTTAACCCTGCCGGGCCGGTCTATATGGTGGACGACAACCGGGTTAGCCGGGAGCATATCGAGATTGTGTGCCAACCGGATGGGATTTACCTGCGCGACCTGGGCAGTTCCAACGGAACCTGGCTGAACGGCACTCAACTGGAAGGTACGCCAGTCCGGCTAGAGGACGGGGCGGAAATCCGGTTAGGAACCGATACAATCCTGACCTACCACTACGGGCAATAATCCTAAAAAGGTTGAACAGGATGGCCGGGATAATTAATCCTGTCCATCCTGTTTGCTTTAGGGACTTGATAAAATAGTTAACAGGTAATGGTTGATGCAAACAAGCGAAAAGAAGCGGATATTAATTTTGGGCGGTGGCTTTGGTGGCGTAACAACAGCCCAGCGCTTGCAGAAGCATTATAAGAATTCGCGAGATGTTGAAATAACCCTGGTCAATCGCGAGAATTTCTTTGTTTTTGTGCCGATGCTTGCCAGTGCCGCCGCCGGGAGCATTGATACGCTGCATATCGTCAATCCCATCCGGCGCATGGTTCCTCGAATTAACTTCCGGGAAGAAGAAGTGCTGGGGGTAGATATGCGCCATCGCCAGGTAGTTACAGCCTCGAACATTACCGGTCGCGAAAGTTTGCTGCCCTTCGACCACCTGGTGTTGGCCCTGGGCAATGTGATTAACCTTTCCAGCTTGCCCGGTCTGGCCCAGCACGGTAAAACCATGAAGACGCTGGGTGATGCCCTGCACCTGCGCAACCATGTAATTTCTATGATGGAAGCGGCTGACATCGAAACCGATCCGCAGTTGCGCCAGGAGATGCTGACTTTTGTAGTGGCCGGGGCGGGCTACAGCGGGGTGGAAACTATCGGTGAGCTTAACGATCTGGTCCACGATATTTCTAAAAATTACCGCTCTATCGCGAAGGAGAGCATCAAGCTAATATTGCTGCACAGCGGCGAACGGATTTTACCGGAAATGCCGGAGAGTCTGGCCGGGTTTGCCCTTAAAAAGTTGCGGCAGCGCGGTGTGGAAGTTCGCCTTCAGACGCGTATCGCGGCGGCCACACCCAGGGAAGCCATTTTGAAATCGGGTGAACGGATTGCGACCAGGACGCTGGTTTCGACGGTGGGTAGCGCCCCCAATCCTGCTTTGTCTTCGCTGGGCCTGGAAAGTGAAAAGGGTCGGATTATCACCGACCCGTTTATGAGTGTGCCGGGAGTGGCAGGCGTGTGGGGTTTGGGCGATTGCGCGGCTGTCCCTAACGCCGCTTCCAAAGGGGAATATTCGCCACCTACGGCCCAATATGCCCTGCGTCAGGGTAAGAAACTGGGTGATAATATTACGGCTGTGCTGAGTGGGCGACCTGACCGGCGCAAAGCTTTCGCCTTTCCGGGCCTGGGGCAACTCTGCCTGGTGGGTCATCGCTCCGGGGTAGCTGAACTGGCTGGCGGCATCAAGCTTTCCGGCTTTATCGCCTGGGTAATGTGGCGCAATATCTATCTTTCCAAACTGCCCAGTTGGGACCGCAAACTGCGCGTCGGGTTGAACTGGGGTCTGGACATGATTCTGCCGCGTGATATGACCCAGCTTAATCTCAGCCGTTCCCAGGCCATCAATCAGGTTCATTACGAGCCGGGCGATTTTATTTTCCGTCAGGGCGATGTAGGCAACTTCTTTTATGTGGTTTCGAGTGGGCAGGTCGAGATTTTGCGCGAAAAAGGCAATCAGGTGGCGGGTCTGGCGACCCTGGGGCCGGGCGAGCATTTCGGTGAAGCGGCTTTGATGCAGGGCAAGCGCCGCAACGCTTCGGCCAGGGCGGTCGGTCCGGTGGACTTGATTGTCCTCGGACACGACGATTTCAACAGCCTGGCCGGGACATGGCTTAGATTTACCGAGAGTATCCAGGCTCTGGCCGAAGAACGCGCGTCGGACCCGGCCTTTGCCAGCCGCCTGTTCGAGGCCAGCCAGGATTTTCGGACTGCCTTCGCGTCCAGTCTCTTTAATAATGTAGCCCTGCCGCTCCAGCCGGTGCTAAACACGTCTCCGCCACCTGCTCAGGCTGTAAGCAATACTCCGCCGATGCCGCCCACTGCACCATTCCCGGCAGACGGACGTGATCAGGATGAAATAAGTTCCGACCCCGGCTTCTTTCCAGCCTCGCCCGGTCCATATTCGCCCGTCATGGCTTATCCTGGACAGCAAAGTATCAACCAGCCACCTGTCTACCGGCCTCGTTTTATCCGGTCGGATGGGGCGGAACTCCCTTTGAACCTGGACCAGATGCGGATTGGCCGCCACCCTGAAAATCATATCGTGTTAAACGATAAACAGGCCAGCCGGATGCACGCCCTATTGA
>JAYSYV010000203.1:0-6945 GCA_043727245.1 Chloroflexota bacterium
TCGCACGACCCGCCGCTGCCGGGAAACCGGACCTGGGGATGGCGGTAATCCCCCACCGAAGTGCTGTTGATATTGCCGTAGCGGTCTATCTGCGCCCCACTGATAAACCCGACATCTACTTTACCGGCCTGGAGAATATAGGTAAAGACTTCGGCCAACCCGACCGCCATCGCCGCACCCCGGACCGTCCGAGGGTCGCCAACCGACATGGGTAAATGCTTCATTCGGCTGCCAATCGCCCCCGCTTCAAAAACAATCAGGCAGTTGGGGGCATGAGTGTGCTGGGCCAGCATCGCCCCCAGCATGGGCAGGCCGGTCCCGGCAAAGACCACCTCGTTATCGCGAATCTCGCGGGCGGCAGTAACAGTCATAAGTTCGGTCAGGCTGTAGGTCAGCGGTGGATTAGAAACAATGGTCATCTCAGTCGAGCCTCCTGCGTTTTAAGTTAGGACTGTAGCCAAAGTCGGGGTCCGCTTTCAACTCGTCCAACCGGCCCGGACCGCCTACGGCTGCCAGGTAGCCCGCGAAGTCCGGCACGCCATAGACATATTTTTCAAGATAAGCCTGGAAATCCTCGTCAATCATAGCGGCGGCGTGATACTCTTTTAGCTGGCGCGGGTCGTAGTCGTAATAATTGTAAACCGCGTAGGGATGCGACCCATAAGGCACATGGACCACGTGCTTGACCGCGAAGGGCGGCAATAAGTTGCGTTCCGGCTCTCGGCGCAAGTCTTCTTCCGGCACGATTTCCTCGGCTGTGACAATGACCGTATCGGCGCACAAAGCCTGCAAATTATCGGCAAAGGTTTGACCTTCCACCCGGACCAGGCCGTTTTCGGTCGCTTTCTGGGCGTGCAAGACGCAAAATTCGGTGTGAATGGCCGGTAAGAGGACCAATTTTTCGCCCGGCTGAAAGGGTGACTCGATCACGGCCAGTTTTTGAGGGCTGGTGCGTGGGTCGGCGGCTCGCTGTTCGGCAGTCAGAGCCGCTTTTGCCATTACATCGCTGCCAAACATAGTGCGGGTGGGCAGGAAAGGCAGGCCCATCGCCCCGGCTTGAAAGCGCGTTACCATCCCAAAGTTACTGTAATCTTCCCACTCAACCCGGCCAGCCTGGACCGCCCGCCGCCAGCGTGGGCCAATTGTGCCAAAGGCTTCGTCAGCTTCGTAGGCCAGTTCGACCCGTTTGACGCAGCCCGCTCCCAGCAGAATATCCCAGTCGCCACCCGGCGAGTGACCAAAAAGATAGAGGTCGCGCCGCTTCTGGCGGATTAACTCGTACACAAAAGCCATCGGGTGGCGCTGGGCCGTAAAGCCCCCCAGCGAAAGGGTCGCCCCATCCGGCACTAATTTGGCCGCTTCGGCCAGACCGATTAACTTGCTCGACATAGAGCAAACTCCTTGAATATTTTGTAGTTATGGGCTTTCTTTTGGAAAATCACACCGAAAGCCAGCTTATCTGAAGTAAAAACAGGTGGTCGCGTGTTTCACACAGTATAATATAAAAAGCCGCCCGCGCAAAGGATAAAAGGCCAGATAATCCGCTTGTTTTCGCGAACCAGAATACTCTAAATAAAGGATATTGGAAGGTTTGACTTTGTATTTTCCAGGTTGTATAGTCTGCAAAGGGTACAGCGGTTTTACATGTAGCCTTTTAGCTTTGCTTCTACCAATATTCTTACAAAATTTATGGTTAAGCGGTGGCTGGCCGGAGTAACTATCCTGGCCGGGATAATGATTTGCGCCTACCTTGCCTCTACAGCTTTATTATTGTGCTTTGGCAGGTCAAGTTGGACGGTTTTATCAGCCTGAAATCCTGACTGAGCAGTTCTGCCGGGTCGATGTGCATCATGAACCCCGTCGGATAACAAAGATAACCACCACCCTACAACTACAAAAACAGCTTAATCTTAAGCAGGTCCAATCGCCAACTGCGGAGTCGTGATTAATGAAAATGAAAAGGATTTGGCCCAAATCCTGGCCTTTAACACCCTGGGTTGTCCTGGGGTTTTGGGCGATAATAACGGCTGCTTTTACCTGGCCTCTGCTTATAAATTTGGGCAATACTCTACCGGATTGGGGTGACGGGGCCGACTCGGCCTGGCGGTTAGGGTCTATAGCCCATCAATTACAAACTGACCCACTTCACCTTTATAATACGCAGGCTTTTTATCCTCTGAATAACGCCCTGGCCCTGGACGAACTTTTAACCGGACAGGGCTTATTGGCCGCCCCTTTGATATGGCTAACTACCAACCCGCCATTGGCCTATAACCTCTTGGTTTTCCTCTCATTTACGCTTAGCGGCTTTAGTATGTGGTTGCTGGTTCGTCATTTAACGGCCAGCAGCGGAGCCGGACTGGTCGCCGGAGTGATATTTGCCTTTTCTCCCTGGCATTATGGTCAATATGCTCATCTGGGCCTGGGCGCCCAGCATTGGATGATTTTTGCCCTTTACTTTCTAATTCGGTTCACCCAGGAAACAGGCATTGCAAAACCTTCCATCGAGAAAAAAGCCTCAGCCAGGAAAGTTTTAACTCTAAAGGGATTGTTCCGGCTAAACAGCCTGGTATTTCTGGGTTTATTTGTAATATTCTTTGCCCTCCAGGCTATCACGGCTGGTTATTATGCTTATTATGAAGCAATTCTAGTAGGTTTCTACCTGACCTACTACTTTATTTTGGAAACCGGCCTGATCCACTGGCTGTGGGGTAAAATCTCAAAAAAAAGCCAGCAGGTAAATTACCCTCTTACCGACTCGAAAAATATATTTTGCCAAATCATGCTGCTACTTGGAGCAGGGATACTTATTTTAGGAATCATATTACCGTTTGTAATTCCCTTTTTGCAAACCCAGGCTCAGTATAGCTTCAAAAGAGATATAACAGAAACTTCTTACTGGAGTGCTTCGCCAAACAGCCTACTACGCACAGTCGACCGTAGCTGGCTTTATAACCCGGTTCAGCGCGGCTTGTTCAACCTACAGACCAGCGCCGAACGAATGCTTTATCCCGGCCTGATCGCGGTGTTGTTAGCACTAACTGGCCTTTATACTTCTTTTTTCAGGAAAAGTTTTGTTAACAATGAACCAGCTTCAAGACGGCAATTACCCTGGGTATTTATGCTTCTAAGCTTAAGTGGGTTAGTTTTAAGCTTTGGTCCTGAGTTGAACCTGGAAGCATACGGTTTGCAGCCAACTGGGATTACGTTACCTTATAAATGGTTTTATGATTACATACCAGGGTTTGATGCCCTGAGAGTGCCTCTTCGGTTTGGTCAATTATTTATGTTAGGGATAGCAGTTTGCGCCGGGTACGGTGCTGCCTGGCTTAGTCACAACTTGAAGCTAATAAACCTACCGGCAAAAATATGGAACAGAGGTCCTGGAACTAAGGTAGCTACTAAGCCATTTAATTCAATTAATCTCAATCTCAAAAAGAGCCTAATAATAACCCTTTTAGTGGTATTGGTGGGGGCCGATTTTTTCGCGCCGGGGCTACCTAATCAACTGACCAATACAGGTAAAGCCGCGCCACCTCTATATCGGTGGTTGGCCGGCGAAGAAGCAGCCCGTACAATTCCTGATAACGCACTTTTACTTGAGCTACCTGTTGGAGAGGGGAAAACACCGGTCAATGTCAACCCAATCTATCTTATGTATGGCCTCTCGCATGGCCGACCAATGCTTAATGGCAGTGCAAACATTATTCCTCCAGGTTACGACCGTCTTTACTACGAGATGCAAAGCTTTCCGGCCCCGGCCACCCTGGACATTATCGAAGGGCTGGGGGTCAAATTTGTAGTAGTCCATACCAGGGGGTTAGCGGCGGACGCGAACCGGGCCGAACTGGAAAAACAGGCCGGGCCAGGCGGACGGCTGGAAGCAGTTCAGAGCTTTACCGACCCGACCGACAGCCGCTTCAAAGAGGCAGTCTACCGGATAACACCTGCTCCCCAACGCTTTCAGGCATTGACCGCCCTCATCCCGGCTGGTTCAAGCGTCTTGCTGGCCGACACCAACAGCCACCGGCGGCTTTACACCTATACCCTGGCGGCCCTACTAGGCCCGAACCGGCGTTACTTTGCGCCGTTCTCAACCGTCTATAGCGATGTGGTGGAAGTTCAGTTAGCCCAACCCGGACAGGTCTTTGACTACGCCATCTTTTACCGGAGCGGCGGCCCAAATCCAACCGATTACGGCTTTAGCCCGTCCGACCTGATTCCCTTACCGGCAGGCGATTTCGATACGATTCAGTTGTATCATAAAAAATAAGTTGTAACTTCTATAACAGGAATATAGCTGGGTGGAACCGGAAGCTTACTGGTCTGGTCGAACCAAAGTCCCGGGAAGTTTTTTGCAGAGGCCGCGCATTTACTCTACCAGGGAACTTTTTGACCTTTTAGAAAACTCGGCCCGTCAAAATTTCGCTGCCGAAATCGCCACACTTTCTCCTTAACCGCCCGATTAGGCTTATAATAGATTGTGGAGGATTTATACTTTATGGAACAACGGAAACTAGGTCGGAGTGCTTTGACAGTCCCGGTAATCGGGATGGGAACCTGGAAGACTTTTGATGTGCGGGGCGAACAAGCTGAAATCGAACGCCAGGAAATCGTCAGGACGGCCCTGGAAAATCATTCTAATTTTTTCGACTCGTCACCCATGTACGGTGAGGCCGAGCGAGTACTGGGCCAGGCGGTCAAGAACCTGGGCGCTCGTTCTGAGGCGCTGATTGTAACCAAAGTTTGGACTGCTTCGGACGAAATAGCCGAGCGGCAATATCAGAATGCTTTCAAATTCTTTGAGGGCTATGTAGACCTGTATCAGGTGCATAACCTGTTGGCCTGGGAGAAACGGCTGAAAAGTCTGCAAGAACTGAAAGCCCAGAGTAAAGTCAAAGCCATTGGCATCACCCACTACAGCCACGGGGCGTTCAAAGAATTGAGCCAGATTATGCAAAATAAGGCCGTTGAAGCTATCCAGATACCTTACAATGCGCTCGACCGCGAGGTGGAAAAGCACATTCTGCCGCTGGCCCAGGAGCTTAATATCGGAGTGCTGGTGATGCGGCCTTTTGGCGAAGGCAGCCTGGTCCGGCGTATGCCGCCCGCCGCTGAACTGAGCCAGTTTGAAGCTTTTGGCGTTCAGACCTGGCCCCAGGTTTTACTCAAATGGATTGCCAGTGACCCGCGAATTAGCGTTATCATTCCGGCTACCAGCAAAGCCGAGCGCATGGCCGAAAACGCCGCCGCCGGAGATGGACCCTGGTTCGACCCCGATACCAGGGAGAAAGTCAGCCAGTTAGCCAATAAATATTCTTAGTCGCAGTTCAGTCTTAGAAAGGACAAATCAGATGCCTAAATTAGCAAAGTTATCCGCCAGGCTTGCCGGATTAAGCAGTGTTGTGTTAGGCGGGTTGGTTCTGGTGAGGCCAGTCCAGTTAGGCCGTGTATTAGGTATTGACACCAAAAAGCGGGTCGGTATGGCTTTAACTTTCGGGCTGGCCTTTCGAGATATAGCTATCGGCATTTACATCTTGCGAGCGAAAGATAGCAAAGGGTTGCGCCAGGGTATGTTATTTCGCATGGTTGCGGAAACCAGCGATGTGCTGATGACCGGGCTGGGTTGGGGCGTTATCCGGCAACCGGCTGGAAGGAAAATCGCCGTCGGTATTCCGCCGCTCATGGTCGGCGAATGGTTTATCCGGCGAAGTCTTAAAGATTAATTCTTTTCTTAAAATTTAAGAACATGCCCAGCCAAAAGCCACCTGGTCAAGGTGTTTTTCGCATTGAGTGATATGACCGCAACCGGCATCGCCAAACATGTAGGGCATTTTATTACACTCTCAAGGAATTTGAGCCTTTTCGGGAGTAATTAAACCACTATTGAGTTCAAAGATTTTACCGCTTACCACACGCAGGGTAAAGCGGTAAAATCCTGGGTTTTCTTCGACAAAGCTTATTTTTTCAGTAAAACAGTAATTTCGGAGCGGTTGTGGAATAATTGGCGAGCGCGAAGATTGGGGTAGGTGCGGCGTAAAATTGCCAGGGCCTGTTCGACAAGGTGGACCGGTTTGAGTTTGGCCGATTCGTGGGGCAATTTCAGGGTGGTAATCGCCAGCCCATCCCGCGCCAGTAGCGGAGCATAGCTGACCATCAGGTGAGCCGCCATATCGGCATCCATCCGTACATCGCTGACCAGGACCGCATAAGCCCCCAGGCGAGATTTATCAGCCAGGGCATTTTCCAGAAAGCGCTCAGCGTGGCCGTGGAAATGCGAAAGTTGGCGGTCATATTTTTGCAAACGCGGGTCCAACTCAGCCGGGTCAATTGCGGTCACGTGCAAACCCGCTTCTAGCAAAAGGCGAGTCCAACCGCCGGGCGATGCGCCGAGGTCCACTGCTTCACCACCGGTCGGCAGTTCCACCTCGAAAACTTCCAGGGCTTCCTGCAATTTTAGTTCGGCCCGGCTAATCTGCTCATCCCGTTTAGCCAGGCGGCGCTGTCCACCCGCCCAGGCGCTCAAGTTCAACTCAGCCGGGGAGAGACCCACATAAGCGTTCCCCTGGCTGGCTACCACCGAAAGAATTTCCAGTGGCTCCCGGATATTTTCAACTGCGCCGGTCTTTTGCCGGATGACTTCGGCCAACCGCTCTTTGATTGCGAAAGGCGTATAAGCGTAAGAAAGAGCCTGGTCTTCGACTTCTTCAAACAGACGGGCCTGGATGCTAAAAGGGGTGTCAACCGAAAGTTCGTCCAAGCGGGGCAACTGCGCCACGGCCTCGGCCAGGGTATCCAGGTCGGTTTCGGTCTTGGTCAAAGGGACTGTAGCCTGGACTGGAAAGAGATGACGGGCAAAAATGGGCGGCTCCTGGCTGACAATAGCCGCGAAATCGTCCCAGTTCAACTGGCTCGTAACCAGGAAAATTCCCGGCTCAAGCGATT
>JAYSYV010000204.1:0-2235 GCA_043727245.1 Chloroflexota bacterium
GTTAAAAAGTGGTTTTTCGAGCATTGGCCTTTGATCCAAACATTCGGCCCGGTTAATTATATGTGCTTGCATGGGAACCATTTTTTCCCGGAAAGTTCCGAAGAAGTTTTCGCTTTTTATTTGCTGGGCGCGGTAAAAATCTTTGAGTACGCAGAAACCATGCCCGGCTCTGCAGAGCAAGCATGGGATATGGTACAGTTTTTACTGGATGATTTATTACCGGAGGCGGACCGGCCCAATACCCCTGTTGTAACGGTTGATTACAGGAGGGGGGCGAGGAGTGACAGCTAAGGTTTACAACTTACAGGACCACCGGGCCGGTAAAGCGGTCGCCCCGGTCGTTACTACGGCACCAACTGTATTTCCGAAAGAGAAGCAGCTTTTAATTCAGAGTATTAGCTACCTTCTTAAAAAGGCTAATTTTTCTAATGAAGAACGCCTGAGTGTGTTACTCCCTATCCTTTTACCGGTCGGGCATAAAGATTTATGGTTCTGGCATCATGATACCCAGATAATACTGGCAGAAGAGTTCGCAAGTTTCCCGGACTGGCTTAAAAGCTTATAGATAAATAACCTTTACTGTCACAATGCTAACCAACCGCCCTGGAAACAGAGCGGTTTTATTTTGCCCGTTGACTAAACGTAAAATTGAATTTAATATTTACTTACGTCCCCTTTATCACTTTGATAGCCTGGCCGGGCTTGTACCATAAACCCCTTATTTACTCAGGAGTAAATTTAATATGAGTGAGCAAAATTTGACCTCTACCATGCAAGAGATGATGGCTCAAATGGCCCGTATGCAAACAGAAGTTGATAGCCTTAAACAACGTGCCAACGTGGTATCTCTATCTGTTCAACCCTTAAAATCCGCTGTAACCACCACTCGGCGCAACACTCTCAAGCGCCTGGGCCTGGCTCTCCTGGGCGGAGCGGTTACTGCGACCGCGCTGGGTGCTGTCCCTGCGGTACAAGCTAGAGTAATTGCCAATCCCCAGACCAATGGCCTGGCAAACACTGTCGGTATGGTGATCTTACCGCCCGGTGTACCAACTCCAACCGGCACCGCCACTGGTTTCAAATATGGATTGATCACCTCCAGTGATACAAATGCCCTTGATCTAAATAACTTAACCGCTGGAGATACTGGGGTCTACGGCAAAGGCACTTTCGGGGTTTACGGCAACGGCTATGTCGTCGGGATCTACGGTGTCAGCATCAACGAGGGAGTCCGCGGTGAAGGTTCCTTAGTTGGGGTCTACGGCGAAAGCAATAATAATGGGGTTCGAGGTCGTACTAACTCTCTTGATAACCAGGTTGGCTCAGGTGTAGTAGGCGACCAGGGTGGCGGTTTCGCGGCTGGCTACTTCAATGGTCATGTAGAAGTTAATGGTTCTGTCACCAAAAGTAGTGGTTCCTTCAAGATTGATCACCCCCATGATCCCATTAACAAGTACCTTTACCACTCTTTTGTTGAATCGCCCGATATGATGAACATTTATAATGGCATTGCTACTCTTAACGACCAGGGCAAGACAACGGTGGAAATGCCCAGTTGGTTTGAAGCCCTTAATTCTGACTTCCGTTATCAGCTTACCTGCCTGGACCAATATGCGCCGGTGTTCATATCCGGGCGCATCAAAGATCGTAAGTTCAAGATAGCCGGTGGCTTAGCAGGCCAGGAAGTAAGCTGGATGGTCACTGGTATCCGGCAAGACGAGTGGGCTAAAGCACACCGTATTCCGGTCGAGGAAGATAAGACTGAGACTGAAAAAGGCTTTTACATCCACCCTGAACTCTTCGGCCAGCCAAAGGAAAAATCGATTAGCTCGTTAATGGGGAAGTAGATAATTAGGTATGCCTGGTGCCAGGGCGCGGCTACCATGCATCATGCCCCCTGGCTACCCTTATAAGGAATTGTCGGTGCAGCTCCCTGGCTTCATTCTTACTCGCCGCCTGGTAAACCCTGGCCTGGCCCAGCTTGCCTTTTAACTTATCCGCCTCGGCCAGGACAAACGGGCCGAAAGCATCTCCGTCCTGGTCTATCACCCAGGAGCTACCGGCGGGCGGCTGTTTCTTTGCCCTGGCCCTGGACAGCTTACTTACTGTTATCGTTTTGTTATCACTAATTGATTGGGCTGGCGTATATTCCTGTTCCAAAACTACCGGGCCAGGCTGGGAGTTTAGCTCAGTTACTTCTATACCCAGCGCGGCGGCTAGTTTCCGGGCAGTCCG
>JAYSYV010000205.1:0-6940 GCA_043727245.1 Chloroflexota bacterium
CGGTTCGGCAGCGGCATTTGAGGCAGAACAGGCTGATTCGGCCCAGATTGTTGAGACTAAAGTCCCGGTGCAGGAAGCCGAAGTTACTTCCGAGGCAGCGGTTGAGGCCGAAGCTCCGGTGGAAGAAGCCGCTTCCGAGGCAACAGTTGAGGCCGACCAACCCGAAGAAAAGCACCATTGGTATGATAAATTCAAAGCTCTCTTTGTAAAGCACGAGGAACCCGCCGAAATTGTCGCTGAGTCTGTCAAAGTAGCCCCGGTTGAAACTGCTGCTGTGATAGAAGAAGTTCAACCTGCCCTTAATACCAGCATGAGCGAAATTCAGGCTGAACCTGCTAACGAGTTAGAGGCAACTCAGGCTGAAATTACTGCCACGCCGAACGAGGTTCAGGCTGAACTTACCCCGGAACCGGAAGAGTTGCAAGCTGAAAGTGCCGCCGAGTCGGAAGGAATTCAGGCTGAGTCTGCAACTGTGATAGAAGTACCTGCGGCTGAAGGTGCTACCGAGTCCGAAGCACATGAAGCTGAACCTGTCACTGAGTCCGAAGAAGTTCGGGCAGAACCAGCTATTGAGTCCGAGGAACCTGCCATTGAGTTTGAAGAAGGTGAGGTTGTAGCAGCGCCAGTTATCGAGGCAGAAGAAGTTGAAGTAAAACCTGCCACTGAGTCCGAACTAACTGTAGCAGAACCAGCTACCGAAGCAGAAGCAGTACAGACCACACCGGCTATTGAGGCGGAAGAAGTTCAGGCCGAAGTTCACCAGTCGCAACCCTTACCCGTACCGGTATCTCAGCCCCAACCTGTCGCGGTAGAGGAAAGCTTTTACCCTTTCGAGCTTGACGCTCCACTGGTTTCAAATCACGCCGCTTTTTACCGCTCCGAAGCTTCCGCTGAACCTGCCGCTGAAGCTACTAAATTTGATTTTGAGTCGAGTGTCCCGGCTAAATCCTTTGAGCAGGATTATGATTTCCAGGATTTTAACGGCCCCAGTGATTATCCGTTTGAATTACCAGCCGCCGAAATTCGTCCCCAGTCTTCCCAGTCTTTCACTGCGTCGGCTGAACTCCCTACCTTCGATACGGCAGTTGAAAAACCGGCTCATCTTGAAGAAGTTCCCCCGCTAAGTGAACTGGCCGCAGAACCAGCCGTAGAGATTCAAGCGACACCCGAACTGACCGCAGCGCCAGCCGCCGAAGAAATCCCCACCCTGTCTGAGCCAGCCCCAGAAGTTCCTGTTAATTTCCAAACACCTGCTGCCGAGCCAGGCGTTTCTGCCGGGCTAGAAAGTCGTGAAGAAAATCCTACCCAGTTATCTGAAGCGGCTACAACAGCCACCAGGCCGCTGGGGTTTGCTTACGACGATTTGGAATTGCCGGACTGGTTGGAAGAACCGGCATCCGACCCGGAGACTACTGTGGAGCCAGCAGGGTCCGCCGAAACTGCGGCTTACCAGAGTCAGCCCGGTCCCGCTCCGGTCAGACCACAGAGCGACTTTGGCTGGGGTTCAAGTCCTTTTTCCCAGGAAGATGCCCTGCCAGGCTGGTTGCGAAAACCCACTGACCAGACCCCTACCGGCCTGAATCAGATTGCCCCGGCTGCTTCGGAACAGGCGGCTACCAAAGCTTCCGAACCTAGCCAGTCTCCTCCTCCTTCGGCTTCAAAAGATTCTCCTCCGGCTGTGGCTCTACCCAATCAGGATTGGCAGGAGAATCTTTTTGAGGATGACGATTTCTTTTCCTTGCTCAACCAGTCCGGGCTAGACCTGAATCTGAATGCTCCCCCGGTGGCTTCCACTTCGACCGATACAGATACGGAGTCCGGGCCGCTGGAACCAAGCGCGGAAGAAGTGAGCCATTTTGAACGCTTGCTGAGTGAGTCCGGGGCCAGCCAACCGCCGCCAACCTGGACCGTCCCCGCTGCACCTGACCTTCCTGAACCCGAATTTGAAAACTTCTTTGATGAAGTGGAGCCGGACCCGCTGCCCGCCAGGCAGACCATCCGGCAGTTGATTGACCGCAACGATGGATATACGGCCCCCCTTTCTTACGAGGATTTGGACCTGTCAGTGCCGTTTGGCCTGGAGGAAGATTTTACCCAGCCTGGTCAGAGAAAACCGTTAATCCCGGCTCAGGACCGCTCGGACGGTCTATCCTTTGGCGAGGATTTCTTTGAACACGAGCCTTTTCCGGGGGCAGGCACTCCACCGGCTAGCCCGGTTCAGGCTGCCCCTCCACCCGTCCAGCCTGACCCGCCAGGTTTCAACCGAGTCTACCTGGGAGGTGGCGCTGTTTCGGTTGAACTGGCTAATATCCGTTCTCAACCGGGCTATGCTAAAGAAACTGTCTTAAAAGTGGCCGAGCAGGGCGAGCGTTTTGAGTTTGACGGTTGGACTGAAGGGCCGGAACTGCGCGGCTCTACTCGCTGGTATCATATCGACCCGGCTGATGGGGTGGGTTGGATTCACAGCAGTTTAGTCGCGCTAGACCGGCCCTTTAGAGCATGATTTTGCTCAAGGTAAGGGGGGTAGGTGATGGATGAGGCTCTTTCAAAGGAGGAGTTGCGGTGGCTCTGGGAACACCCCCAGGAGCGCCAAAAACGGCATCTGGCTTTACGCCAGGCCGCTACCACCTACCTGACGGATGAAGCCGACAGCACCGAAGAATGGGCTTTGCCTCGTATCGCGGCTTATTTACAAAAAAATGAAGCTTACAGGCAGCGGCCTTTTTTGCTGGATGTTGGTTGCGGTCCCGGCTATTACCTGGCCTCAATCCTGGCGAATCCGGCGGTTAATACCGCTTTAGCTGTTGGGTTGGACCGCAACCGGGAAGCCCTGTTAAAAGCCCAGGCGCGTTTAACGTCTTGGCCGGAGGTCGAGTTAATCCAGGCAGACGTACTCAAGCTGCCCTTTGGTCCTGCGGCCTTCGGGGCGGCCATGTGTAACCGTATGCTCAATCAAACCGGCGATATAGCCGGGACGCTGGCGGCAGTCGCGGCGGCTATATCGCCGGGCGGCCTTATGTTCATTATAACGGCTGACTCAGGAGAAGTTTCCCCGCTCCGAGCCGCTCACGAACACTTTCAGGCCAAATTGGGTTTTCCAGAGCGTCTTTACCGGCATACTACCCGGCCCGACCAGCGTTTTAATCTGTCCAATGGGAAAAGTTGGCTTTCGGCGGATTACCGGGATAGCCGGGTGGAACTTTACGAACGGCGTTTGAAATTCTTGGACCCTGCCGAACTCGGCAAATATTATGCTTCGGGCCTGCTCTTTCAGAAATCGTCTGGCCTGTACGAACCGGAAGTTAGTCCGTCACTATGGCTGGAGCTTTATTCAAAAGTAACGGGCGAAATGGGGCAGTTTATCCAGGATAGCGGCTATCTGAGCTATTCAGAAGGAGCGGCCCTTTTTTCAGCCGCACGTAACTAAATTAAGGCAAAAATGACTCTCTCTATTCCTTCCAGATTACCTCCGGCGGTCTTTGAGCGGCAAATAATCCCGGCCATGCGACTGCCGGGCGATCTTTCCCAGGTCTTAGAACTTGGCCTACCGGCGGCTATCATGCTCAAAGGCGATATTTTTGATGTCGAGCGAGTCATGAACCAGGGGCGAGGTAAGCTGGCAATTCTGCTGCATATTGACCTGATGGAGGGTATCGGGCGGGATAAAGCCGGGTTGACCTATCTCAAACAGCAGTTTGGCATTTCCGGCATCGTAAGTACACGCTCGAACCTGATTAAAGAGGCTCGGTCGCTTGGCTTGATTTCTATATTGCGGTTTTTCGTGCTTGACTCGGCTGCGTATGCGACTGGTGTTCACTTGCTCACCAGTCTGAACCCTGATGCGGTGGAAATGTTACCGGGGGTAGCGGTTCCTTACATTGAAGATTTGCTGGTGCGGGATGTCCATTTGCCTGTAATTGCCAGCGGCCTTATTCAGACCACCAAAACAATTCGAGAAGTGTTGGGGGCCGGAGCAGCCGCCATTTCGACCAGCCGCTCCGAACTCTGGCATTTTAAGCCCTGAGCGTAGAACGAAACGTATCAATAAAACTGAGTATTAAAGTCGGTCATTTGCTCGCTCAAAACCTCCTGTAACTGCTCTTTGGTCAGATAGCGGTATTCCAGCAGGATTTCCCCTAACTTCTTAGGCTCGCCTAGCCGGGCAAACATCTCGTGTACAATCACAGCCGTTTCTAGCTGCTCGGCGGTAATAAACCCTTTTTTGAGCATAAGCTGCCCTATCGGCGTGACGGGTGCACCCCGGCGGTCCTTGCCATTTTGAATGCGTTCCTGGTGAATTTGCTCGGCCATATTCCAGTAACCCAATACACCTGAACCGGAAATAAGCTGGTCAAGTTCCTGGCAGCGGCGTTTACCGGCAGCCAGGAACTTTTGGAGCTGGACGTTTTCAGGATGTTTTTCGACCAGCTTTTCCAGGAATCGCACTCCTTCGTAGGGGTCGCCGGGATGCCAGGCCAACCAGATCAGGGCCGTTACGTTGTTGGAGTCCAATTCAAGAACCCGGAGATAAAGTTCCTGCGCCCTGGGCAGTTCTTGAAGCTGGGCGGCCTGGCCGGCTAACTTCAAAAGCTGGTCTAAGGTCTGGTCCGCCAGGTTTTCGGAGGAAGCCTTCATAGGTTCGGTTTGGGCTTTCCTGGAATAGGGGTCTGCCGTATCCGGTAAAGAATTGGTCTGAGGCAGAGTACCGGCGATCTGTTCTCTATTTGGTAAAAGTTTGGGTTGTTCGGGCCGGTTGGAACGCTGCAAGACCCTTCTGACGCGCAGTATAAATTCTTTAGAGTTAACCGGTTTTACAATATAATCGTCTGCCCCGGCTTCCAGGCTCGCGATATGGTCGTCCGTCGAGTCCATAGAGGTCAGGATGATTACGTGCATATTTAAGTGAGCTTTTCGCAAACGGCGGCAGAGTTCGGCTCCAGCCATATCAGGCAGCATCAGGTCTAAAATGGTCAGGCTAGGATTTTCAGTCTGAGCTTTTTCGAGAGCTTCCTGTCCGCTTTTTGCCAGCACCACCTCATAACCTGCCTGGTGGAGATAAACGCCGAGGGACTGCAGGAGTGACTGGTCAACATCTACCAGTAAAATTTTGTCGTATTGTTCGCTCATACCATTTACACTTCACTAAAAGCCAGCATTTATACTCTAAGTATACAAGAATATACCGTTCAATACCAGATGTGACAATTAAATTAATGTTAATAGCTATGGGCAGACAGGCTAAAAGCTTAATAAGCTATATTAGAAAGAGGCAAATTGGACTTAATTAGCAATTAGAAAGGCATTAAAAAACCGGCCCTGCCCTAACAGGACCGGTTTGGTCGAGAAGTGGAGAAGAATTTAGACCTTGCTGGTAAAGTCGCGCAGTTTGTCGCAGACTGCTTCATACTGGCGGAGTAATTGAATCCAGTAATCTTCCCACAAAGTAACATCTTTGCCCTGGCTGCGGGCTTCTTCGATCTTGGCCGCGCCGATGTCCAGCCGCTCGACATATTCATCGCGCTTTTCCATCAGGCGGTTAATATTTTGCTGGCGCTCCTGGTGGCGAATCTCGGCTTCGCGGTTGGGTTGCGCTTTCCGACCTGTCTGCTTCATGGTACTTCCTTCAAATTCCAGTTCATTTAGTGTGGAGTCTTCAACCGGGATTTCCAGTTTACGGGCTGTGGCTTCGCCGCTGGGTGGCGGCAGATTTGCCTGGGAATTAGAAGTATTGCGCCGGTTGGTTGGCCGCCGGGAAGTGTTATTAGCTTCGTTCATTGTCATTGCCATAATTGCTACTCCTTTTATTGAGGCGGTCTATATATTTGAACCGGTTGAGCCGCCTTTAATCCGCGTCATTACTTACAAAATCGTTTTTTATCTGTGTCTATTTTATCTGTAGCCGGTCGAAAAAGTGCCACCGGAATTTGGTAAGACCGCCTTTTTAAAGGGCTACCATTTATAAGAAATTATGTTCTAATTATAACCTTTAGCTGGCTTTCTGTCAATAAAATCATGATGTACTTTGAGAATCTTCATGGAAGTACTAATGGCAAAAGTGAGTTGAGCCAATTCTATCCGGCTTGCTTTTCTAGGGGCTAAAGGGTAAACTGCAAGGATAGAATGGAGCATCCAATTGCCCGCCAGGATTGGCCTTCACCTTGCCTACTTTGATACAGAGGATTACCTTTTAATCAAATGGACCCGTGGCTTTAAGAGGCTTTTCAAGAAAGCTTTTTCAGGAAAGTTTTCCGGCTTTCAATCTATTCTCATAGCACTGAATGTAAGGTCTGTTACCTGCGAGAGTAACGAGCCTTACTATTTGATTTTTGAAAATTATGTTAACCAAAATATTCTATGGATCTAATTTACCTAAAACAATTAAATAATTATAAGGAGGAAGCAAAAATGAGCTTTTCACCAGGCATAAATGAGGGTTTAAGCTCACTAACCCATTCTGAACCAGCAATACCCGATGTAAATGATCCACCAGGCCGGGTAGTAACTGAAATAGCCGCCTCACCGCCACCGGGCGAAACTGCTTTTAGCCGGGCTTTCTCGAATTATGACTTAAGTACAATTCCCGCCGAAATAAAACCTGAAGCGCGTTTACTCTATAGTTTAACTCTCGATAATTGTCTGCTCTTAAAAGTAAACCGGCATATCGCCGGATTTGATGGAACAATATGCAGTAACCCGGTCCGGGTTATGTGCGGGGCCCAGGAACATTTCCGGGCTAACTATTGTGACAAAGGGGAAGCTCGCTGTTATGATCTCTCCTTATTCAGTAAAAATGGTTTCAAAGTCTGGAAACCGGCTGATGATGAATATAGCGAATTTTTACAAACAGTTTTACCCGGCTCCGTAATGTTTTTCTGGACCAATAGAGCAAACTTTAATTATTTGGTCGGGGTTTACGTAGTTGATAAAATTGAACGAAAAG
>JAYSYV010000206.1:0-2233 GCA_043727245.1 Chloroflexota bacterium
CAGAAGGAGCCGGTTATTTTGGCCGCCAGTGTATCGTGGTGGCGATTGATGCCAAGCGCCGGGAAAAGGGCGGCTGGGAAGTTTATTTACATGGCGGACGCACTCCTACCGGCCTGGACGCGGTAGAGTGGGCCAGGCAAGCCACCGCCCTGGGAGCCGGGGAAATTTTGCTGACCAGTATGGACAAAGACGGTACGCGTGACGGCTACGACCTGGAATTAACCCGGACCGTTTCGGAAGTAGTCAGCGTGCCGGTCATTGCCAGCGGTGGGGTCGGCAACCTGGAACACCTTTATGAGGGCGTTACCGAAGGCAAGGCCGATGCAGTTTTAGCCGCCAGTATTTTTCACTTTGGCGACTATTCAATTAAAGAGGCCAAAGAGTATCTTAAAGGGCGGGATGTACTGGTGAGGCTCTAACTGTTGTCGGCCGCATTATTATCGCCGAACAAGCTTTCAATTTCCGCCAGGTCACTTTTAGAAACTTGAAATTTTTCGCGGTTAAGCGGTTCAGGCGGTTTGGTGCGGGTGGCCTTCATTTGGAGATACTCTTGCCAGCGAGCCTCCGACTCGGCAATGACCCGCCAGGCTTCTTCCTCGTCCTTCCAGCCGACCAATTCGGTCCATTTATCTTCCAGAGCTTTATATGTAGAAAAGAAGTTTTCGATCTCGCGCAGCCAGTGCGGCCCAATATCTTCCAGCCGGACGATATGGCGGTAGCGGGGGTCTTTGGTCGGGACGCACAAAATTTTCTCATCGTGGCCCTGCTCATCCGACATATCAAGGATACCAATAGGCCGGGCATCAACGATACAGCCTGGGAAAGTCGGGTTCTCCATAATAACCAGGGCATCCAGAGGGTCGCCATCCAGACTGAGGGTATCCTGGATAAAGCCGTAATCGCTGGGATAATGGACCGAACTGTAGAGGACGCGATCTAGTTTGAAGATGCCGCGCTCCTTATCAAACTCATATTTATTACGGGAACCACGGGGAATTTCGACAAATACTTCAATACTGGTCCGTTTTACTGCCATGAGTCATACCTCCAACCCTGTCTGCCTGCCAAATTTAGCGCAGGCAAGTCTTGAAAAACAACCACTTCTCCTTAGACGATTATAGCTTACCTTGCTACCCGCTTCATGGCAAATTTTTCGGAAATAAACAGGCCAGACTTTAGTAACTACTGACCCAGCCTCAAAATCTGGGAAGTACCATAAAGCAAAATCTATAATATAGGAGAAAGGTAACTCGCCAGGTACTTGTCATAGATTGAAAAGGATAGTAGTATAGGGTTATCATAACGCGGACTACCCCATAGTCCCTTCATTAGCCCTAACCAACTAAGGAGGTTATCATGGAAAATGAAGAATTCTACGATGAAACTTTAGAAGAAACCCCTGATGTCGAGTTACCCCACCGTAAAGAGTCGCCTTACCAGAAGAAGCAGCAAGATTATAAGCACGAATCGAGGCTGGTTTCCAGCGGCAACCGGGGATACCGGAGGGCGCTGAAACTATTGCCCCATCTTGAACGGCGCACTTACCGGCGGGTGCTTAACGCGGCTACCAGTGCCGCCCGGCGTGACGAGGAGGCCGAACTTACTTCAGCGGATAAGCTCAGAAGCCTGAAGCGTTCGATGTTTTCGCTTATGATAGCCCGAAAAGCGGTCCCGCTCCGTGAAGCCCTGCAAGCCAGACAAACATCACGCGAGGCCAGAGCCTACCGGAAGGCCATGCGGCTAAACAAGCTGCGGCCTTTCTAGCCGATTTTTTAGAGCCTTAATAAGGAGTAAAATAAAAATCCCTATCTTCATACTTTCTGCGAAGATAGGGATTTTATTTTATTCCTGAACTCTACACCTGTCATTCCAGGCAATACAGTTTATATAATCCCCTGTTTTAGTGGTTTTTCTGCCTATGGAAGGTTATTTCTCAACCCTGGCAAATTTATAAAAACCCTTACTATGAGGCTTACTATTACGGGAACGTAAATTTTCGTAATGTTCTTCGTAAGGCAATTTTGATATTCTATGAATACCGGAATGTAAAATGCTTGTAAAATTTCCCACTATTTGATAAACTACCAGTGGTTTTCAAATTAGGAAATTATCCCTTATCAATATACCTTTTGGCTAATACAACTGACTCTGGGCAATCACCGGCAAATTGTGTCTATACAGTCTTCTACTTCAGCTTAATTCTTGGGTATAGTGGACGAAAAACAATCTGGTA
>JAYSYV010000207.1:0-6926 GCA_043727245.1 Chloroflexota bacterium
ACGGCATCTTTATTAACGGGGCCACCGCTCGGTTTGAGCGTTTCCGGGTCGGCTCTGGTTAAATCGGGGCTGATAGGTTGCCAGCTCTGGCCTTCGTTGGTGCTTTTAAAGACTATATTGCCGCTGATATAGAGCATATTGGGGTCGTGTGGAGAAATTACAATCGGGTAAGTCCAGGCAAAACGGTATTTAGCATCTTCCGCGCCGTGTCCGCGCATACTTTCGGGCCAGGTGGTAATCAACCTGATTTGCCGGGTCTTGTGGTCGTAACGCTGCAAACTATTTCCGCCACCGGGCGATGACCCGATAGCCCCGACATAGAGAATATCGGGATTGTCCGGGCGGACCGCGATATAGCCACTCTCGCCTGTGCCAGCGATATAGCAATCAGCCCAGGTTATAACGGTTCCGGTGCTGCGGCTGGGAACCGCGACACTTGAGTTGTCCTGCTGCGTCCCAAAGACGGTATAAGGTTCTCGGTTATCGGTCGCCAGGTGATAAAACTGAGCGGTCGGCTGGTTGTATATCGAGGAGAACGAAAAGCCACCGTTCAGGGAAATATTGGCCCCGCCATCGTTCCCCTGAATCATCCGCTGGTTATTGCGAGGGTCAATCCACAGGTCGTGATTATCGCCGTGAGGGGTCGGTATTTCCACAAAAGTTTTACCGGCATCGGTGCTTTTATAAAAACTCAAGTTGTTGACATAAACAGTATCCGGGTCAACTGGGTCGGCTGTAACGTGGGTATAATACCAGGCTCTCGAAAGCAGGTTCTGGTTGTCGCTTACTTTTTGCCAGGTTTCGGCATAATCGTCCGAGCGGTAGAGTCCTCCTTCGGTGGCATGTTCGATTAAGGTCCAGACCCGTCCGGGCCGGGCCGGGGAAGCGGTTACACCGATTTTACCCAATATTCCTACGGGTAGACCATGACGCTGGCTGATTTTGACCCATGTTTCGCCAGAGTCAGTACTCTGCCACAGGCCGCTATCCGGCCCACCACTGGATATTTGCCAGAAGTTCCGGTAAGCTTCCCAGATTGAAGCGTACAGGATACGGGGATTAGTGGCATCCAGGCTAAGGTCTATTGCCCCGGCTTTATCGCTGACATACAGCACCTGCCGCCAATCCTTACCACCGTTCTCGCTCTTGAAAACGCCCCGTTCTTTATTCGGCCCGAAGGGATGGCCCAGGGCGGCTACCCATACAATATCCGGGTTGTCAGGGTGTATCCTGATTTTACCTATAGCGCGGGTATCCCGTAAGCCGATGTTTTGCCAGGTTTTACCAGCGTCTACGCTTTTATAGACCCCATCCCCGTGGGAAACGTCAATCCGAATAGTCGTCTCGCCGCTTCCGGCATAAATAACATTGGAATCGGAAGGAGCGACCTGGATAGCTCCAATTGAAGAAGTAGTTAAAAACCCATCCGAAACATTACGCCAGAAACGCCCGTCATCAATGGTCTTCCAAATACCGCCCGCCGTTGCCCCAAAATAGAAGGTATTTGGTTCGTTGTAACTTCCGCTGACCGCTACAACCCGTCCGCCTCGAAAAGGCCCGATGCAACGCCAGCGTAATAATCCCTCAAGGTTACCTACCTTGCTCATGTAGTTTCCTTTCTATACTAAGAATCTATCTCCCCAAACAGCTTTTCATTAATTGTTGAACTTGTTGTCTGTTAAGCAGTGACCTGATGGGGCAGGCTCTAATTGGTTTTTGAAATAATAGCACAACCGCAATCAGTCAGGGAAATGTAATTCGATAACAGGACAGGTCGGTCGTTTACTATTGCAGCGTGATACGGCCTGATAACTTGACTTCTTAGTGGCTGGAATACTGTTCTTTAGGACAGTTCCGCAACTGTACTGGTATCGGTTATTATTTTCTAACGTTTGAAGCTATTGACTCTTGAAAAGAGTCAGGGTAAAATCATCTCGTATTATTAAATAATCGTTTAGTAAATTATTGTTAGAAAATGTTAAATTATGGGGCGGCCAAAAAAAGTAGTATTGGACGATGCAAGTGCAGACCCGTCTGACTTTGAAACACGCAACCGCGTGGTTGAAGCAGCCAAAGAACTCTTTAAAGCAAAGGGGTTTAAGGGTGTTTCCATGAAAGACCTGGCCGAGGCGGTCAAGATTACCCCCGCGGCTCTCTACTACTACTTTCCCAAAGGCAAAGAGGAACTTTTCCTGGCTGTTTTAGGCAATATCCTGGATGAACGCTTGCTGGGGATGGAACGGGCCATCAGTAATAGTACGGACCTGCACGAAAGGCTTTACCGGCTAACTCTTTTCTTCTTAACCGGCGCTAATGATGCTATGCCGGTTCTTATGCGGGATGTAGCCGCCCTGGTCAAAGACGAACAAAAAAAAGGGGCCATCTGGCATCGGTTTGGTGGCGATTATATCGCTGTAGTCACTAAAGTTTTTCATGAAGCTATGGCGGCGGGAGAACTTACTAATAATGTTTCATCTAACCTGGTGGGAACACTTTTTATTGGTATGAATTTCTCTTTAGGACATAATCCTCACGTTCAAGCTTTGCTACAAGACCAGGCCGCCGTTGAAAGATTGGCTCAAATAGTTGTTTCGATACTGTTGAATGGCGTGCGGGGAACTGACACTTCACTGGCTCATTTTTAACTTTCTACCGATTTGGGCGGTAGTTCTATATTTCATTTTCTTTGAAAGGTCATAATAATGGCGGTTAAAACAACAAAACCACCCCGGCCAAAAATGAGCCTGGCCGGGTTAAAGCGGTCCTGGGCTTACCTGGGGCATTATCCCCGCATAATGGTGGTAGCTTATGGCTCGCTTATAATAGCGACCCTGGCGCAGTTAGTAGTTCCCTCGATAGTCCGTAATATTATTGATACTATTACTAATGGGGTAATTTCCCAGAAGGTCATCGCTGCTCCAGCCGCATTCCAGTCTCAGATTGAGAACAGCCTGGGCCTGAGCCACCAGCAAGTGCTGGATAACAGCACCAATGCGGTTTCAAAACTTATCTGGGCGGCCCTGGCGATAGTCGGTTTTGCCATTGTAAAAGGGATATTTTCTTTTCTGCAAAATTATAATGCCGAGCGTTTATCCCAGAGTGTCGCCTACGATTTTCGCAACGACCTCTTTGCTAAAATTCAGCGGCTTTCTTTCAGCTATCACGACCGCAACCAGACCGGGCAATTGATGATCCGAGCCACCGATGATGTCGAAAAAGTCCGCCTTTTCCTGGGCCAGGGTTTACTGATGACCCTCTCGGCGATAGTGTTGCTAGTGGGCGCTTTGATTATCCTGTTTACGACCAACCTGGCCCTTACGCTGGTAGTGCTGCCAATCTTGCCGGTAGCGATGGTGGTCTTCTTTATCTTCGGGGCGATTTCTCAACCGTTGTTCTTCAAAGTTCAACAAAAGCTGTCGGGTCTTAATACTATCTTGCAGGAAAACCTGGCCGGTATCAAAGTGGTCAAGGCTTTCGCCCGCGAACCTGACCAGGAAGCTAAATTTACTCGCGCCACCGATGAATTAGTGGCCCAGCAGATTAAAATCTCGCGAGTTTTTGGCTTCCTGTTTCCGCTGATTTTCCTGATTGCCAACCTGGGCCAGACCATCGTGCTTTTCGCCGGGGGCAGTCAGATTATCAATAAAACTTTAACCCTCGGTGAATGGCAGCAATTTAGCCTGTACCTGGCCTTTATCTTTTTCCCGCTGGCCCAACTGGGTATGATTATTACCCAGATGTCCCAGGCAGCGGCCTCGGCTAACCGGATTTTTGAAATACTGGATGCTAAAAGCGACGTGGTTGATGAGCCGGGGGCGCAGCCTATTGCGGCAATTGAGGGTCATGTCGAGTTTAAGAATGTCGGCTTTAGCTACCCCGGCAGCACTACACCGGTTTTGAGCGGAGTTAGCTTTGTAGCCAGACCGGGGCAGACTATTGCCTTGCTGGGCGAAACCGGCAGCGGCAAGACGACCATTATAAATCTGGTCCCGCGTTTTTACGACCCTACCCAGGGTCAGGTTTTGGTGGACGGTCACGATTTGCGCGACCTGACAATTGACTCGCTGCGCAAGCAGATTGGTATCGTCTTGCAGGAAACCAACCTTTTTACCGGCACTATTCGAGATAATATCGCTTTTGGGCGGTCTAGCGCCACCCAGGAGCAGGTTGAGGCAGCCGCCAGAGCAGCCTCGGCTCACGATTTTATTCTTCAATTTCCCCAGGGTTACGATACCTCGGTGGGTGAACTTGGCTCGACCCTCAGCGGCGGCCAGAAACAGCGTATTGCCATTGCGCGGGCCTTGCTGCTCGACCCGCATATCCTGATACTGGATGACTCGACTAGCAGCGTAGACCTTGTAACCGAGTACAAGATTCAGAAAGCCCTTGACCTACTGATGCTAAACCGGACCAGCCTGGTAATTGCCCAGCGTATCAGCACCGTACTGAATGCCGATCTTATCCTGGTGCTTGAGAAGGGGGCCATTGTGGCGCGGGGAACGCACGAAGAACTGATGGAAGAAAGCGAAATTTACGCCCAGATTTATCAGTCGCAACTGGTAGAGGATGTAAGTTTGACCGAAGAAACCGCTACCGCATTGATTGGACAGGAGGCTTAGTATGTTTGGCAATCCAGGCATGTTTCTGAATCGTGAAACCACGAAACCCAAAAAGACCAGCGAAACTCTACGGCGTTTCGCCCGCTATTTCCGGCCTTACTGGTTCATTCTAGTGCTGGTAGCAATACTGATTATCTTTTCCACCTGGACCCAGGTGGTAACGCCGGACCTTACCGGCCAGGCCGTTGATTGTTATATTACTCCGGTAGTAGCCGCTGTCACCGGCGCACAGACCAGCGCGGTCGTACCGACTGCCGCTAGCGCTGTCAATAATTGCTGGTACGACCCGGCCTCAGCGACAACGGTTCTTTCGACTTCGGATAGAATTGGCGGCCTGGGCGGCCTGATTCTGCGGCTAATTGGCCTGGCTATCCTGGGGTCAATAGCGACCGGCCTGACATTTGTTTCAATGTCCTGGGCCGGTCAGCATGCCCTTAAAGCTATCCGGGTAGAGCTTTTCGCCCATCTCCAGCGCCTTTCGCTGGGGTATTATTCCAAGCACGAAGTTGGCGACCTGATGAGCCGCATTACCAACGACTCCGAAACTATTCAACAGGCCATCAGTTTTGCTTTGATTAACGTTGTCAGTGGGATTTTGTTGATAGGCTGGGTCGCCTTTAATATGCTAACCAAGAGCGTGCCTTTCGCCCTGGTCAGCCTGGCGGTAATTCCGGTTATGTTGTTTGCAACCAACTGGTTTTCGGGCCAGGCCCGCAAAGCTTTCCGCCGCAGCCGGGTCCAGATGGGCAATGTCAACGCCGAGTTGCAGCAAAGCATTACCGGGGTGCGCGAGGTCCAGGCTTTTAGCCGGGAAGGCGAGAATATCGAATCTTTTCGCGAAGTGAATGCTAAAAACCGCGATGCCAATATCAAGGCAGTTGGTTTTACCAGCGCCCTGGCCCCGACCCTGGAAGCGCTCGGTTACGTGGCGATTGCCCTGGTGATTGGCGTGGGTGGTCTGTTCCTTTTGAACGAGCAAAATCTGTTTGGTACAGTTATCTCGCTGGGCCTTGTTATTACCTTCCTGGCCTACATCCAGCGCCTGAACATGCCCATTCAGCAAATCGGTATGTTGTGGGCCAATATCCAGAGCGCGATTGCCGGGGCCGAGCGGATTTTCACCCTTTTGGATGAGGAGCCGGATATTAAAGATAAACCGGGTGCGAAGGCTTTGCCACCTATCCGGGGTGAGGTAATTTTTGATAACGTCCAGGCCGAGTATACCGAAGGCGAGCCGGTCCTCAAAGGTATCAGCTTCAAGGCCGCACCGGGTCAGACGATTGCGATTGTCGGTCCGACTGGGGCCGGTAAAACGACCATTATTAACCTCATTCCGCGCTTCTATGATGTTTCCGGCGGGCGGGTTATAATTGATGGTCAGGATGTGCGCGATATTACAACTTCCAGCCTACGCAACCAGGTTGGTATCGTGTTGCAAGACTCTTTCCTGTTTAGCGATACGGTTATGAACAATATCCGGTTTGGCCGACCGGAAGCTTCAGACGAGGAAGTAATTGCCGCCGCTAAATTGGCCCGCGCCGATGCCCTGATCGAGCGGCTGCCCAATAAATACCAGACTGTGCTGGGCGAACGGGGCCGGGGTCTTAGCCAGGGTCAGCGCCAGCTTATTGCTATCGCCAGGGCCGCCCTGGTTAACCCGCGCATCCTGATTTTAGACGAGGCTACTTCCAGCGTGGATACCCGAACCGAACGCCTGATCCAGGCCGCTCTTGAGAAATTGCTAGAAGGCCGGACCAGTTTTGTGGTGGCTCACCGCCTGAGTACCATCAAACATGCTGACCAGATTCTGGTGTTGAAAGACGGCTTGATTGCGGAGCAGGGCAACTTCCAGGAATTGCTGGAAGCCAAAGGTACTTTCTACGATTTGTACATGAGCCAGTTCCGCCGCCAGGAGCAGGGAGCCGAAGCGGTCGGTACAGCAGCCAGTAGTTAGAAGATTGGCAGGTAACTTTTGCCGGGAGCTACCGACCACTACTGACTACTTGTTTTCGTTCTTGATTGAGTTAGTTCAGAGCTTATGTTAGGCTTAGTGGCATAATTTAGTGGAGAGGCTTTAGCCTTTTTCCAGAAGAACGAGGCTATGACCGTAGAAAGGAAAACAAATGCCAGTAGTAGAGGGAACGAAATTCCCGGAATTTGCATTACTTAACCAGGATGGCAAAACCGTGAAACTGGAAGATTTCACCGGAAAATGGTTGGTTGTTTATTTCTATCCTAAAGATGATACGCCGGGCTGCACCATCCAGGGCCAGTCGTTTACGTCCAGCAAGCAGGATTACGATAATG
>JAYSYV010000208.1:0-2226 GCA_043727245.1 Chloroflexota bacterium
TGAGTAAACAACTCGTGAATCTCGTAAAAATATAACTGGGGCGTATACCAGGGCTTGCCCAGGTCGGGCTGGGCGTTTTCGGTCGCTTTCCAGCGAGCTTCGTCTACCAGGGCCGCAACGGTCTGGTGGTCACGGTGTTTATCTTCCCCGAAATGGCAGAAAATAACGTCTGGCTGAACCGTCCTGATAATTTGGACCACCTTCTGATAAGTTTCCCGGTCATTCGCCAGCGCCTGAGTGGGGAATTTCAGGTTTATAAGCTCCTTGATGCCTAAAATCTTAGCCGAGGCTTCCGACTCGGTCCGGCGCATCGCCACAATTTCGTTGGCTTCTTCCAGTTTGCTATATCCTGTCGCGCCATCGGTAAAAGTTACGACTACGGTATGGGTTCCTTCCGCCGCCAGACGGGCTAAAGTTCCTCCACAACCAATTATTTCATCATCGGGATGCGCCCCGAACACCAGAGCGCGGGACCATCCAATAGCTTTCACGGCCACAAGTTCCTCCTCGTTAAATTGACAAATGGCGGCCTTGCCGGGCAGCTTCGTATAGCCGTTCGATCACTTTTACCGCCAGGAGTCCATCCGCCCCGGTTACGGCTGGCAGCAAGTTTAGCGCAACACAATCAATGAAATAGGCCATCTGGTTTGCCCACAAATCCCCGTCAGCCGGTTCAAACGCAGCTTCGGGCTGGGTCGAGGCCGGGGGTAAATCTATGCCGTTGGCGACTGCTTCCGACCAGACTTGCAACTGTTCCAGGGTGGCTTTAAGAGTTGCCGCCCGCGTATGCACAGTCAGGGCAATTTGATTGTCGGCCCGGCCTACATTGCTGTAACTTAACTGGGCTAATGCTCCGTTGGCAAAGCGAATGCCACCCAGAAAAGTATCTTCGACCTCGGCCTGGTTTGCCAGCAACGCGGCCTCGCCCCACACTTCCACCGGTTCCGAGCCGGCCACGTGCAGAATCGCGTCCAGTACGTGTAATCCATCCCGCAACAACACGCCGCCACCCGCCTGGGCCGCTTTGCGTTTCCATTCTGGATAGACGCTGTAATCTTTGTACATTAAATAGCTGCCTAATAGCAAGAGGGGCTGGCCTAACGGCCTTTCTTCCGCTTTGAGCAGTTCGGCCAACCGCCGAAACGGGCTGGAAAACCGCAAAGAATGGGCCAGCATCAGCCGGATACCCGCCGCCTCGAAAGCCGCCGCAATCTCCAGGGCTTCTATTTCGTTCAGAGCCATCGGCTTTTCGAGCAGCACATAGCGGATACTGCCGCCGTAGCCCACACCATAGCGGGCCACTTCCAGGGAGATTGGCAGGTGCAAATCGTGCGGCACACAGATACTGACCGCCTCTGGCCGCTCGGTTTCAAGCATTTGCCCCGCCGTAGCGTAGCCTACCATCCGCTCTGAAGGCTGTTCCGGCTTGGTCTGAGGGTCGGCTACGGCCAGTCGTTTCACCCGGTTGTCGGCCAGGTAGCCTCTGGCGTGAGTGTGTCCAATCGAACCGTAACCGATTATACCGGCTACAAAAGTATTCTGAGTCATATCTCCCCTACTTCATGCCGGTCATGGCTACACTCTCGATAATCTGCCGCCGCAGCAAGATAAAGATTGCCAGGATAGGCAGCAAACTTATGACCGAACCGGCCATCAAAGGACCGTAGTCTATTGTATAGGCGGTCTGGAAACCGGCCAGGGCCAGTTCAACCGTTTTCAACTCCGAGCTATTTATAATTAGCAACGGCCAGATAAATGCCGCCCACACGTTGATAAAAGCGTAAATCGCCAGGGCCGCCAGGGCTGACGAAGAAAGCGGAATTACAATCCGCCAGTAAATCTTCCATTCACCAGCCCCGTCAATCCGGGCCGCGTCCAGCAGTTCTTCCGGCAAGAAAGCGATATAGTTCTGGCGCATGAAGAAAATCCCAAAGCTCATAATGAAGTAAGGGGCCATAATACCCTGGTAGGTATCAATCGCCTTTAATTCCTTCATGAGCAAGTACAGGGGAATCATGTAGGTTTCAAAAGGGACAATCGCGGTTGCCAGGATTATTATGAACAGGAAATTTCGCAGCGGGAATTTGAAAATGGCGAAGATATACCCGGCCAGCGAGGAAGTCACACAAATCGTAATCATACAGACTACCGTAATCAGCAGACTATTGAAGAAATAACGAGCGAACGGCATAACTTCAAAGACCTTGAAGTAATTATCCATGGTCG